>CAJPML010000012.1 GCA_905371725.1 Leptotrichia sp. oral taxon 215 | reverse complement strand
GTAATTGACTTTAAGAGTAATATTTTCAAGGTTTATAAGGTATTATGAACAAAAAAAGAAACGGGCTGAAGATACCCGTTCCTTAAAAGGAGTTTATGAAGAAAAAAGTTTTCACTTTTTCTATTGGTCAAGATAAGTATACAAAACTAATATTAGAAACTACTTTTCTGTATCTTTTTTTTCAATTTGAGCATATTAATTCAATTTTTACAAATAAAAAACTAATACAAATATGTTAATATTTCTTAGAGTAAATAATATATTAAAGGTAGGGAAAATAAAAAATGAAATGTAAGGTAAGTATAAAAAAAATATTATTAGCATGTTTTTTTATAATTTCAGTTTTCATATTTGCAGATGGTGAAAACTACTATGACTATAAAGCACTTTTAGTTGGAGATTTTAATGGGAATATTATAAAAAAGGAAAATACAACGGCAGTCAGACCACTGGCTTCAATAACAAAAGTTATGACATCTATTCTGACACTTGAAAAAATAAAAAGTGGAGACATTTCAATGAGTGATAGAGTTACCATCTCTCAAACAGCATCAGTAATTCCATATGGTATAAAATTAGTTGCAGGAAAACAGTATACAGTAGAAGACTTATTGAAGGCAACTATCATAAGATCTTCAAATAATGCAGCATATGCACTTGCTGAGTATGTTTCAGGTGGAGATGTTCCAAGTTTTATAAATGCCATGAATAATAAAGCAAGACAATTTGGATTAAACTCACTTAGATTCTGTACTCCACATGGGTTACCGCCTGGTGACACAGGAACATGCATGGATCAGGGGAATGCTGAAGATTTATATGGGTTGGCAAAAGAAGCTATTGCATATAAAGAGTATTTAAATATTTCAAGAAATGCAAAAGATTATATAGATGGTGGAGAAATAAAATTAAAGTCTACAAATGCCCTTTTAGGAAAAGTAGGAGGTGTTGACGGGCTAAAAACAGGTTATCATAAAGCTGCAGGTTCTAATATAATTTTAACTGCGCAAAGAGGAAATGACAGGGTTATAGTTGTAATTTTAGGTTCAAATAAGGCAAAAAATAGAAATGCGATTGGAACTGAAGAAATAAATAATTATTTTGCTTTTGAAACGAAAGCTCAAACTTCTTCTAAAAAAGAAAGAAAAGATAATAATTTGAAAGATTTACAGGATAATTTGCCAGATAAGTCATCGACTAATCGTAAAAAAAATATTGAAAATGCTAAAACAAAAGTAATAGATAAAAATGAAATTGTTAGTACTGTAAGGATAGGAAATGAAAAATATAATCTGTACCCTACAGAAGATATCGTTGTTTCAGGGGAAACAGGAAATAAAAGGCTGAACTATAAAGTAAAGCTGAACAGTAATATTTCAAGTAAGGACAGAGGAAAAATCGTAGGACAGTATTCTGCTGACGATGGAGTCAATGAATTTGCAGGTTCCCTTATAATGAGATAACTGTTACAGTTTTATATTTAGAATTTCATATTATAAATAGAGAAAGGAGCTGCAGTAGCTTTATCTATTGCAAATGAAGAATGTCTATTGGTATTTTTGATTCAGGGGTTGGAGGATTAACTGTTTTAAAGGAAGTAAGAAATGTTCTTCCAAATGAAAAAATCATTTATCTCGGGGACACTGCCAGAGTGCCCTACGGAGAAAAGACACAAGATCTGATTATCAGATATTCAAAACAAATCGTAGACTTTTTAATAGAAAAAAAAGTAGATGCAATTGTAGTAGCTTGTAATACAGCTACTTCTCTTGCTTTAGATGAACTGAATAAAACATTTAAGACTCCCATCATAGGAGTTATAGAAGCTGGTGTGAAGACAGCCCTTTATACTACAGAAAATAACAGAATAGGGGTCATCGGCACAAAAGCTACCATCAATTCAAAAAAATACGAAACTGAAATAAAAAAAAGAAATCATGAAATAGAAGTATATTCAAAATCATGCCCTCTATTTGTTCCTGCAATTGAAGAAGGAATAATTAAAGGAAAGCTTATAAATCAGATGGTACAGATGTATCTCGATGATTTCAGGGATAAAATTGATTCCCTGATTTTGGGATGTACACACTATCCTTTACTGAAAGAGACAATAAGCAGCATTTATCCTGATATTAAAATTGTTGATCCTGCAAAGGAGACAGCTCAGGATTTAAAAGAGATACTGATAAAAAAGAATTTACTGAAAAATGATGCCGAAAAAGGACATGAAGTTGAATATTTTGTAACTGATGGACAGGATAAATTCAAGGAAATAGGAATAATGTTTCTGAATGAAAATATTGATCATGTAAACCTTATAAAGCTTTAGGCTTTACAAGAAATCGTAGTGTCAAATATTAGAAAGCAAGACGAAAGGAGAAGTGTAAATTTACACTTGATTTACAATAATGTTTGAATATATTTTTGGAGAACTTACAATAAAAAAAATTGACTATGTAGCAATTGATATAAATGGACTGGCGTATAAAATCTTTATTTCCCTGAAAACATTTGAAACACTTAAGGAAATAGGGGAAGATGAAAAACTGTATATTCATACCCATGTCAAGGAAGATGATATCTCATTTTATGGATTTAAGACTGAAAATGAACGGGAACTTTTCAGAGCATTGATAAAAACAAGCGGTGTAGGTCCTAAACTTACTCTTGCCATTCTTTCCACTTACAATGTAAAAGATGTTATAAATATTGTACTGGACAACAACTCAAAGCTGTTTACAAAGGTGCCGGGGTTAGGGGAAAAGAAAGCACAGAAAATAATACTGGATCTGAAGGATAAGGTTAAAAAGCTTAATATAATTGAAATTCAGAATGAAAACGAAGATGTCTCAAATGGAAAAAATATTATTTCAGACACATCAAATACAAAACTTCTTCTTATGAAGGAAGATATAAAACTGGCTCTGGAAAGTCTAGGATATGCTAATGCTGATGTTTCCAAATGGATAAAGGATGAGGAACTTTCCAGTATAAATAATATTGGTGATGCAATTAAAACTATTCTACAAAAAATTCAGAATAAGAAATAATATAACTAACATGTTTTGGAGGTAAATTTTGTGGCAGGACATAATAAGTGGGTAAATATAAAACAGAGAAAAGGACGACAGGATAAAATCAGAGGAAAAGCTTTTACAAGATTAGGAAAGGAAATAATGATTGCGGCAAAAATAGGCGGTGGGAACATAGATTTTAACCCAAGATTAAGGCTTGCAATAGATAAGGCAAAAGCTGCAAATATGTCAAAAGACACTATTGAAAGAGCAGTAAAAAAGGGAACAGGAGAACTGGAAGGTGTGGAATACATTGAAATAAGATATGAAGGATACAGTCCTGGAGGAGTGGCATTTTTAGTAGATGTAGTTACAGATAATAAAAACCGTTCAGCTTCCACAGTCAGAATGAATTTCTCAAGAAATGAAGGAAATCTTGGAGAAACAGGATCTGTTGCATTTATGTTTGACAGGAAAGGCATTCTTGAATTTGATAAGAAAAAAATCAATGAGGAAAAACTGATGGAAATTGCACTGGAAGCAGGTGCAGAAGATATCATTGACAGAGAAAATTTTTCAGTAGTAATAACAGACCCAAATAACTTTGAAAGTGTAAAAAAGACTTTGGAAGAAAAAGGTTTAAATAGTGAAAATGCTGAAATAACAATGTATCCGAAAAATGAAATAGAAATAACTGATATTGAAACTGCAGCAAAAATATTAAAACTATATGATGACCTTGAAGACAATGAAGATGTCCAGGAAATATATGCAAATTTTAATATAAGTGATGAAATATTGGAGAAAATTGAGGAATAAAAATATTGAAGTTTTTTGTGTTTAATTTTTCTATTTGATGGAGATAAATATATGAAAAAGTCTGATGATAAAAAAGAAAAAAGGATAAAAAAAATTGAATATAGTAGAGTATATTATGAAAAAAATAAGTATGATATTTGTAAAAAAAGAGTAAATCAGTATTTAGAAAATTCTATTAGGAATGTCGAAAGTTTTTGGAAGAATAAATATTCTAAAAAAATAGAAGAAATTGAGAAAAAAGTTCCATATAATTATGAAAAATGGGATAAATTCAGTTCAATAATATTGTATAAATATTCAATCAAAAAAAACAACGAATGTTATGATGACTGTAAAAGTATAGTTTATGAAGCTTATAGATATAGTATTCATAGAATGACACTTAGAAAACGTAAAACTATCAAACATATAAATTTCTACATAAGAAAAATGGTAAAACTTTTTATCGTATGTACTCTCATTATTTTTAACGAAAAAAGGCAAATATGTAAAACTCATGGTTTAAAATTAGTCGATGAAAATGGAGAAGAATACAATAAAGGAAAATAAGTTATAACATTACTTCAAAAAAAATTTGAATATATAATACTAATGGAATTGTCTCAAAAAAGTTTGAAATTATCTATAATTTCAAAATATAAAAGGGAGCTGTCTCAAAAAGAAAACTTAAAATCAATGTGAAAACTATATTTTTGCTATTTTGAGATAGCCCCTATTTTTGAGACATTTCCATTTTTTATGTTTATTATTTAACCTTAATACTCAAAACCTGACAAGTTTTTATATTATTAATTTTAATTTTATTTCCATCAAAACTGAATTCAACATTATCCATGACTGTTTCTTCATCAAATTTTACCAAAGATGTATTTTTAATATCATCATAATATATAATGTCAAAATTAGTAGACTTTTTATCATCAGGATTATATATTCTGATAATTAGAGCATCTTCCTTTTCTGCTTTTTTCACAGTACTGAGAACACAATTCCTATTTTCTGAAGAAAACATAGAAAAATCAAATGGAACATTCTGAATTTCAGGTTTATTCATTAAAAAGAAAATATCTACATTTTTAAATTCTGCAGCCTGATAATAATAGAAAGGAGTTAAGTATTCCTTAGATATATTCGAAATCTTTGAAATTGAATATTCATTCTTTCCAATAGAGATAGCAAAATTAAACTTTAAATTTTTCAATAGATTTGCATCAGGAGTGTCCCAGTTAGCCATTCCAGAAGCTCTTCCAGGTCTATCTTTAAGTTCTGCTTTTCCCATTTCTGGTGTTGATCTAAATAAAGTAAGTGCTACTGTATCGAACTTTTCACCTATAATCTGATACTCCCTGACACAATCTGTTATAATGCTTACATTTTCATGCTCATTAGCAAGAGAGACAAAAGATTGCATCGGTTCTATTGTTCTCGGCTTTTCATTCCAACCATTTTCCTGCCAGTTTTCAACTTCAGAAAGATAAACAGGCCTTCTAATTGTTCCAAATTGCTGATCAGCAATAGACTCAACACTTTCTATTCTTGTTTTAAACAATACACGTACACGATGTTCTATAGCTTTATTTTCAACTTCTATATCTACTTTTACAAGAGAACTTTCTTTTTCCAGTGTTAGAGTTACCAAAAATTCTATCTGGATATTATCTTGTTCCTGTTCTCTTGATGTCAAATTATGAGGAATATTCATTTTTACAAAATATTTTATTTTATTTAACAGCGAATTTTTTTCTGTTTCAAATATTTCGATTTCAGAATTTTCACTTGTTAAAATCCTATCGTTATAAGGCTCTGAATAATCATAAGTATCTCCTGCATCTCCAGAATCTTCAAAAATCAAAAAACCTTCTTTTTCTAAATTATTCTTTTTATCCTTTATGACCATTGAACCATTTTTCTGAACTCTCACATTCAAAATTTCGTTTTCAATTTGATTCATTTCAGTACTGCATTCATAAACCTTATCAGCTGACTCTTTTTTTCTCGTAAATAGTGTTCTGTATCCTAAAGGTAACATGTCTTTCAGGTAAATTAGCAACTCAGTTTTATATATTTCTACATTTTCCTTTATCCAACGGGGATTATCATTAGTATTGAATCCTACTTCCGATTTCATTTTATTTTTTATTCTTTCCTCAAGCTTTTCACTTTTTAGAACTTTGGTTTCGTATATATTACCATCAGTATCGTAAATTTCTACATCAGTAAAAGGAGTAAAAATTTCAGTCTTTAAAACTCCACTTCTTCTGTATGGAAGAAAATTATATACTTGAAACTGAAAAATATCTTTTTCAGGAATAGCTGATCCTATTTCCCTCATCTTTAAATCATTCAGATTATCCATTAGAGATTTTACAGTATCATTTCTATATTCAATACTGTTATTTGTTTCATCAGAATTACACATACCGATACTGTCATGGGCGGCATTTTCAGCCATAAGCTTCCATGCCTTTTCAAAAACTTTATTTTCATATTCAAAGCCTGATTTATATGCTATTGAACTTAAAGGCTCCAATATATTTACTATAAGATTTTCATTCTTATTATTCTTTATCTTTAAGTCAGCTCTTGTAGAATATATAGATTTATGAACTCTGCTGAATTGTCCCGATGTCATTTCCCCTTTTACAGTATCATACTGAAATCCATTGTTTTCCGCTTTCTCCATTACATTATCAATGGTAGATATGTAAAAATTACTATCAGGATTAAGCTTATTAAGTTTTTCTATAATTTCAGGAAGATTTTTTCTAATCGGTCTCTGATCTTCACCATTATATAATGTCAATGTCCCTATTAGAGATCTTCTGTCTGTTTCTTCCTTCAATTTCGCCATTAAATTATTCAAACTATCTGTTTCAGATGTAAAATAAACAAAATTTCCATATCTGTCAAGATACATGTTGAAAACCCTGCTTCCATCAGGAGATTCCCAATAGAACTCATTTTTAGGATAATGACTATCCCCCAGCCCTCTTTTAAAGGTATTGTATTTTATGTTAAAACCATTAAGCAACTGTGGCATCTGAGCAGACTGACCAAAAGAATCAGGCATATATCCTGTTTTCATATATGCCCCAAAATCTTTTGCCCTTTCTATTCCATAATACAAATTCCTTATAATGGATTCTCCGCTTATTACCATCTGATCTGTCTGTGTATACCATGGTCCTATTATAAGTTTGCCTTCTCTAACAAGTTTTTTTATTCTATCTTCATCATAGGGATGAAATTCAAGATAGTCATCTATAATGGATAGCTGCGCATCCAGAAGAAAATGACTGAAGTTTTTATTATTTTCCAGTACATCAAATATTTCCTTAAAATGATTCAGGGAATATATTTTAGAACGGGAAGTTGTAAAATACCATTCCCTGTCCCAGTGTGTATGTGGAATAATCGGAAAATCATATTTTTTATTCATATTAATACTCATCCACTTCCAGCTTACCATCTTTTATAAGTTTATTTCTGTACAACACATTACATACTGCAATTATTATTGATCCTACAGCTATTCCTATCATATATGCAGGAAGATTTTTTACAAGAGGCCATGCCCAGACTGCTGATTCAGGGAACCATTGTACTGCACCTAAAGCTATTCCTGAAAATGCCCCTATAACCGAAGAAACTACATATAAAGGAATTGTAAATCCAGGATTTTCAAGCGCAAAAGGAATTGCTCCTTCTGAAATCCCCATAAAAGCAAGGAAAATGGATGTCTTACCTGCATCGTAAAATTCACTGTTATAAACTCTTCTTCCAACTAATTTCTTATCTATCAGAGTTGACAGTCCAAGACCTATTGATGGAGTAACTATTGCTATTGTTCTTGCTGTAATCGGAAGAACTTTTTCAGTGGTAAATCCTAAAGCCACGAATCCTGCAGCCTTGTTTACAGGTCCTCCTAAATCAAAAGCTGTAGTTGCCGAAAGTACAAGAGCATATGCAAACTGCCCTGCTGCTCCTGCAGCCTCAAGAAGCGCTCTAATTTGGAGATTTATCCATCCTCCAACAGGAGTTATTACAAATACCATCACAAACATACAGAAAAGCGAAGAAAGTAAAGGTATTAGAAATGTAGATTTAAATGCAAGCCAGTTTTTTGGTAAATTGATGCTTTTATTTAAATATTTTACAAAATATCCTATTATCATTGCAATAATAAATGCCCCTAAAAATCCTGAAGGAACCGGTGTAATTTTATCCAGAACTCCATCAACCATTCCTATAGTGGCTACAGGCTTATTTGCAACGTAACCTCCTATAAATCCTGCAGCAAGAGCTGTCTTACCACCTATAGAATTTGCCACAAATGCCGCAAACATTGGGATAGCGAAACCAAATAATGTAAATCCAAAATTTTCCATCAATGAAGCCAATTTTAATAACTGTAAGTTCATTCTTGTATACTGTCCTGTCTTTATTGCATCCAAAATCGATACACTTGGATCAATTTTAAATATTACGTAAGGAATTACCTGAGAAAACGCACCAATAAGCCCTCCCATTATAAGTACAGGTATCATATAGGATATACCTGTCATAAGATGTTTATAAAATTCCTGCCAGAAGCTGTTTTTTCTTTTTCTTTTTAATTGAGCCATTTTAAATACCTCCCATATTTCTTTCTATAATTTATGCAATTCTTTATTAAATTATCCTATTTCTTCAACTATTTCTTCCAAAATTTCTTTTCCTTCCCTAATAGCTTCTTTTAAAGTAATTTCATAAGGATCATAATCTTCAAAACGTTCCATACCTTGTGGAGTAATTGCCAACGCAAGAATAATTGCATCTGATTCTGCTATATCTTTCTTTGTAAGTTCATTCTGAATTCCATCTGCCCCCTGTGTTTCTATTTTAATTTCTACACCCAGTTCTCTTGCCGCCTTCTCTAAAGAATCTGCCGCCATGAATGTATGTGCCAGTCCCATCGGACATGCACAGACTGCTACAATTTTTTTCATAATAATTCTTCTCCTTATATCAGTTTATTTTTTACTTTCATTTACTCAATAATAATTTTTAATAACTCTTCCTTGTCATCTGTTATTTCCAATTTTTCCCTAAACTTTTCCTCCAGTATCTTTTTTGAAAGTTTCATTAAAATTTTTATATGCTCCCCTGCTGAAGCTGAAGGAACTCCAAGAAGAAATATATATTTCACCTTTTCATCCGGATCTCCCCAGAAAATTTCCTTTTTTAATTTTGCAAATACTATCTGAGGAGAATTTATAAATTCTGATTTTCCATGAGGAATTGCTACTTTAAATCCCACAACAGTATTTTCCATTTTTTCCCTTTTCAGAACATCTTCAAAAAATTTTTCCTTATCAACTAATTTTTCATTAGATATTGTATCTATCATTTTATTAATTATTTCTTTTTTATTTTCCGTTTCCAGATTTAAAATAATATTATCCTTATTAATAAAATTCTCCATTTTTCTATCTCCTGTATTTAATAAATTTAGTCAACTCCATTTTTCAGAAATAACTTCTATAATATTCAAATATCAGCCATTTCTAGAAATTTCAAATAATCTATCAGTTCTTCAGGATTCTCTTTATTTAACAGTTCATTCTCAAAATCAGGATTTTTCAGATATCTGTTTAATTCAAGTATAGCCCGTAAATGCTCATCTTTATTCCTTGATGCAAGACATATCACTATTCTTATTTCACTCCCAAAAAAATCTATTTCCCTTTTTAATGTTATTAATGAAAAACCTGTTTCCTTTACATTTTTTAAAAGCTGTCCATGAGGCAAAATTGTTTTATTGCCAACCAGAATATATTTTCCATACTGTGTAATCTGATTTTTCAATTCTTCTGTATATTTTTTCTTCACAAGCCCAGAATCAATCATTGTCTTACCTGTAATTTCTATTACTTCCTCAAGGTCATTTGCATCAACATTTAACTTAATATTTTTTTCAGAAAGTAATTCCACAAAACTTTTACCAATTTCTGCTTTTGATTCCGTATCATCATAAATGTTCTCTTCAAAATTTTTCATCAGCTGTTTTTTTAATTCTGATTCATCCGTTATTTTCTTTATAACATTTAACAACTCTGTCAACTTTATTTTTGATTTTTTTTCAGGAAGACCGTAATTTTTTAATTTTAAAATATCCTTTTCATTCATGATGGGATTAACTGTTATTACATCTATACCATCCAGCTTAAAATTCAATGTTGATATAATGATATCAGCTTTTTCCAGATAATTGTAATTTTCCAGCTGATTAAAAGGTATTATATCAATTATGTTAATCTGAAATCTGTTATTAATGTTTTCATATAAAAATCTTGAACTGCTATATCCCAATCCACATACAATCAATATGTCAGTATCTTTCTTGAACAGTGTTGCAGGATTATTTCTCATTATAGCTCTTTGAATCATAACAGTAATAAACGCCGCTTCATCTTCATCAAATGACAAATTTATAAAATCAGAAATTATTTTCAAACTTGATTTTATTTTTACAAAAAGTTCTATATACTGTTTTTTGACTTCGCTTAAAATACTTTCTGTTAGTTTAAATTTATTTTTCATTCGATAAATTGCAGGTTTTATATGATTAAGCAATTCTTTCCTTAAAATTTTATCCTCTGTAAGATTTATTCCCAAGCTATCACTTAACAACTTTATAAATTGATCTATCAGGCTTTCTATCAAAATCCAGTTTAAAAAATAGGAATATTCCAAGTTATATGAATATGAACCCAGAAAAAAATCAACAAAATAGTAAATATCTTTTTCTTTTATATTTTCAACTTTTTCCAATATTTCCTTAATTTTATTAAACTCCAATGTTTTCGAAAGAAAAATTTTATTTTCCACATCTTCTTCTATTTCGTATCTATTATCATTTCTTATCTGAGAAATAAACAGAAATAGCTGTAATGTTTCAAACGCTTCATCACTGATTGTTTTTTCTGTATAATCCAGTATTTTATTAATTAAATTTTTGGTTTCTTCTATTCTGCTCTTTTTTAAAAATTTTTGTATTATCTTTTCTAAAGGATTGTACTCTATGGTCTTCTCTTTTGTGTTCTTTATATACTTTCGCAATATGTTAATTGTATATTTTCTTATATTTACTTCATTTCCAATAATCTTATATCCTCTATTGTTGTTCATATCAATTACAAGACCATATTCATCAATAATTTTATTCAACTCTTTTAATGAATGCCTTACAGTTGTTTTACTCAGGTTATATTTTTCAGTAAAGTACTGTAGTATAAATTCATTCTTAACAAGAAATATTTCATAAGCTAATATATTAACTCTTTCGTTTTCTGATAAAAAATATTCCTTAACTTTGATATTTCTGACAATTTCTTCTATTTCATTTCCTGAATATAAAATTTTTAATCTGTTATTATTTATTTCTCAGATAAGAAATGATAATAGATACG
>CAJPML010000011.1 GCA_905371725.1 Leptotrichia sp. oral taxon 215 | reverse complement strand
ATTCAGAATATAAGTCAATAATTAAGCTGGATTTATATAGCTTTTTTTGTTATAATCAACTTAAAGGCTAAACAATAAATTTTATGAAATATGATTTAAGGTGGTAGGAAAATGTACAGAATATTTGACAATATCTCCTATGAAATTTTAAATGAAGGAGAAAACTTTGAAATAGCGGGAATTGAATATGATTCCAGAAAAATAAGGGGAAATTATGTATTCATAGCAATGAGTGGAAATAATGTAGATGGACATGACTTTATACAGAAAGCTATTGACAGCGGCGCAAAAATGATAGTTGCTGAAAAAAAGGTTAATATATCTGAATACAATAATTATGAAAAAGTTTCCTTTGTATTTATAGAAAATGTAAGAAAAAGTCTGGGAATAATAGCATCAAATTACTATGACTATCCGCAGAATAAATTAAAAATAGTAGGAATAACAGGGACAAACGGAAAAACTACATCAAGTTATATTCTTGAAAATATACTGGATAAAACAGCAAGAATTGGAACAACTGGAAACAGAATACTTGACGAAGAGTTTGAGACAGTAAATACAACACCTGAATCCCTTGAGCTTGTAAAGCTGATAAATGAAAGTGTAAAAAGAGGGGTAGAGTATTTTATAATGGAAGTCAGTTCACATGCACTCGAAATAGGACGTGTAAATATGCTGGAATTTGATTCGGCAATATTCACAAATCTTACTCAGGATCATCTGGATTTTCATGGTACAATGGAAAATTATTTCAATGCAAAAAGGAAAATATTTTCCATGCTTAGAAATGGCGGTACAGGAATTATAAACATTGATGATGAATACGGGAAAAGAATAATTTCTGAAAAAACTGCTGATGAGAAAAGTTGCATGCAGAAAGATGGACATGAAAATAATATGACAGCAGATAAGAAAGAAAACAGATATTTAAAGATAAGTGTAAATGATAAATCTTCAGATTTATATGGGGAAATAGTTAAGTATACCAATGACGGCATGGAAATAAAGATTATACATGGAAATGAAGAATATGTTCTGGATGTAAATCTTGTAGGAGAGTATAACCTGCATAACATTCTTGGATGTGTGGCTTCAGCATTGTCACTAGGAATAGATATGAAACATATCATTGAAAAGCTTAAGAAAATGCCTTCGGTACCTGGAAGATTTGAAACTGTGAAAAACAATATGAATGCAAGAATTGTAGTAGATTATGCCCATACAGATGACGGACTTATGAATGTAGGGACTACGTTAAAGAAAATAACTGAAAACAGGGTTATCACGTTATTTGGTGCTGGCGGAGACAGGGATAATAAAAAAAGGCCTAAAATGGCAAAGGCTGCGGCAGAATTCAGTGACTATATAATATTGACTTCTGATAATCCGAGAACGGAAGATCCTATGGCAATACTGAGGGAAGTGGAAACAGGTCTGACTGAAATAGGGTTTCCTAAGGAAAAGTATGAGATTATTGAAGACAGGGAACAGGCCATAAAATATGCAGTACAGGAAATAATAAAGGAAGGGGACAGCCTTCTCATTGCAGGAAAAGGGCATGAAACCTATCAGATTATAGGAAAGGAAAAAAGACATTTTGATGACAGGGAAACTGTAAAAAAACATTTGATATAATTTGTTTTTTTTGATATACTCAAAGCTGTAACTAAAATATAAATTTAAAGGAGTGATGTCAGAATTGAAAAAGATTGTTTTACTGTTTGGAATGATGTTATTAATGGTTGCCTGTGGAGGTAAAAGTGGAGGAAATGGAGATTCAGGAAGTAAGGAACTGAATATTTATACATGGACGTATTTCATACCGCAGGAAGTAATAGACAATTTTCAGAAGGAAACAGGAATAAAGGTAAATCTGAGCTATTATGACAATAATGATGTAATGATAGCAAAATTAATGTCGGGTGCAAAGGGATTTGACATAGTTTCGCCATCTACAGATTATGTTGATGTGCTTATAAAGAGCGGACTTATAGAAAAACTTGACAAGCAGAAACTGGGAGAAACTTTTAATAACCTTGATAAAGACGGACTTAAGCTTGAAGAACTTTCAAAAATATATGATCCAGGCTTAGATTACTCAATACCTTATACATATTCTGCAACAGGAGTAGCGGTAAATAAAAAATTCATGAAAGATTACCCTCAATCTTTTGATATTTTCCTGCAGGAAAAATATAAAGGGAAAATGACAATGCTGGACGATGGAAGAGAAGTAATAGGAGCGGCTCTTCAGTCTTTAGGTTATCCTTCAGATTCAGCAGATGACAAGCAGTTACAGGAAGCTAAGAATAAAATCATTGAATGGAAGAAAAATCTTGCAAAATTTGATGCGACAGCTTTCGGTAAGAGTGTGGCTACCGGAGAATTCTATGCGGCTCATGGATATGCTGAAAATGTCTATGGTGAACTGGATGAAGCTGAATACGGAAACTTTGACTTCTTTATACCTAAAGGTGCAATGATGTATATAGACAGCATGGCTATTGTAAAAAATTCACCTAATAAGGAAAATGCCTATAAATTTCTGGAATTTTTATACAGACCTGAAAACTTCATAAAAGTATATGAACAGTTTAAGGCTCCTTCAGTTATAAAAGGCATTGAAGAGAAATCAAAGGTAAAATCACTTGTAAATAGAGCTCAGGTTGTAGAAAATGCTAAACTTCCTGGAGCATTATCAGATGAAGCAAAAGAAAAACAGGATAAGATATGGAATGAAATAAAGCTGTCAAACTAATGGCTTAACAGTATTTCATAAAGTATGATTAAAAAATAAATTTAGTAAAATATCCGGCTGGAATTTCCTTGAGGTTAAAGAGGAGTTTTGGCTGGATTTTTAATTGGAAATTTTTTTGAATTTAGGAAATGAAAATTAAATTTGATAACAGGAATTTTTCGAGGTATAATAATTAAAAATAGTATAAGAGAATAATATATGAATAGTAAAAATAAAAAACTACTCCCTATATTTGTAACTATTTTTGTAGTAATATTCCTAAATAAGGTTTGGGATAGAAGTGGCCCGATAGCTGTTTTGATAATTGGTGCAATAATAATAAGTATTATTTTGATAAGCAAAAAAATATTTCAAAAATTAAAAGAAAACAATAAATCTAAAGAAGGTGTCGATCAATGAATAAAAAATACAGAAATATTATAATCATAATAGCATCAGTATCTTCTGCAATTCTTGGAGGACGAGTTGTAAGTAATTACGGTTGGATAGCAGGAATATTTACAGCTGCGTTTATAGGGGCTGTTGTTGGAATTGCAGGGAGGGTCGTTATAAAAGTAAAAAGTAATTCAAATTAGGAAAGAAGATTATAAATTTTAGATAATATTTTTATTATGTAAATATCTAATATCTATAAATTAATAGAATAAAAATAAAATCTCTGTAAATAAAATTGTAAAAAAAAAGCTGCCAGAAGAAAATTTCTTTCAGGCAGCTTCTTATGTATTGCAATAAAACAAAACGGAGTTTACAAAAGTTCGGATAATTTTACTTTTCTGTCTTCCTGTAAAGACTTAGTAAGGGCATCTGCTGTGAGGATAGAATCTCTTGCTGCTGTACCGTCCAGCAATGGAATAAATTCTTTATCGATTTCAGCTCCTTGAAGAGCATTATGAAGAAATTCCATTTCCATTTCCATTATTCCATGAAGCCATAAAGGTGGTATTCTGTCAGGTTTACCATACATTATTGCACCGTCCATCTCCAGTCCTTTATATATTCTTGTTCTGTCATCATCTTCTTCTTTTGTACGATGAAGCAGGAATTTTTCTTCTTTATCATCAATTTTTAAAGTAACTCCTACATCCTGAAGATCCAGTAAGATAGCTCCTTTAGTTCCCTGAATTTTCACAGAATGGTCAGGCCATCTGAATGCAGAACCGTACTGTAAAGTTGCAAATCTCTTATTTGGAAATTCAAGTGTTATGAAAAGCGCATCATCTTCATCACCAAATTTTTCTCCCTGGTGAGCAACGTTTCCTCCAACCATTGTTACTTTTTCAGGCACTCCCATTATAAACTGTATAAAGTCTAACTCATGTATATGATGATAGAGATGTCCCCCTGAAAGTTCCTTTATTTTTTTCCAGCTAATTTCCTTCTGTTCCTTTTCCCATCCATTTCTCATAGAATGGCAATGTAAAACTTCTCCTATAACACCATCATTTATTAACTGTTTTATTTTTCTGACACCGTTCATGAAGTTCATTACGTGTCCAGCCATGAAAATAACACCATTCTTTTTAGTTGCATCAATCATTTCGGAGCAATCCTTGTATGAAAGTGCAATAGGTTTTTCACAGAATACATGTTTTTTATTTTTTGCAGCTTCTAAAACAGCTTCCCTGTGAGCTCCATTTGGAGAAGCTACTATTATTGCATCAATATCCTCTCTTGCACATAGTTCCTGAATATTTTCTGAAACTTCACATCCAAGTTCTTCGGAAATATTCTTTGTATTTTCGGGGTCATAGATGGAGACAACTTTTGCTCCTTCCAGTTTGCTCAATATTCTTCCTAAATGTGCTCCAAAATATCCGGTTCCTATTATTCCGTAATTTATATTTTTCATTTCTGTAATAGGGCTATCTCAAAAAACTTAGAAGTTAAAATAATAAATATATTTATGAGAAAAATTTTAACAGAAGAACAGCTTTACTTTCTGTATGCTTTTTTATATGTTCCATCTGTATTTTTATTTTAAGATAGCACCTCTCCTTTCTTCAAAATTATGTATTTTATTTTTTTATCTAAAATTCATTCTAATATTTCTATTTAACAGATCCGTCTGATAATCCACCTGCAATTTTATTCTGTATAATCATGAAGAATACTATTGAAGGCAGGATTACAATTACTGATGCAGCCATCATCTGTCCCCAGTCAAGTATTTCTGAACCTGTTAAAGAGTAAAGAGCTATTGATAAAGGCATTTTTTCAGAGTTATTTATTAAAAGCAGGGCATACAGGAATTCGTTCCAAGTATTGATAAATGTGTAAATGGCAGTTGAAACAATTCCTGGAGACACTATAGGAAGTACAATCTGAAAAAATATCCCGAATTTTCCTACTCCGTCAACTTTTGCAGCTTCTTCAATTCCAATAGGAACAGTCTGAAAAAATCCTATCAGCATCCATATTGCATATGGGATGGAAAACGACAGATAAGTTATAACTACACCAATCCATGTATTAATTAATCCTAATTTTGCCATAACTGTAACATATGGAACAGCTAGCAGGATAGTAGGGAACATGTATGTAGTAATAAGCATTTTTGTCATTTTTTTACCTACTTTAGGAAAAAATCTTACAATCCCGTAAGCTCCAAGTGCTGAAACAATTATAGTTATTAAAGTTGCCGTAAAAGATATAACTAAGCTGTTTTTTATATTTCTTATAAAATTCAGGCTAAATAGAACCTGTCTGTAATAATCAAATGTTATCTTTTTAGGGATAAATGATAATGGATTACTGGACATTTCGCTCGAAGGTTTTATAGAGGAAAGAATAATCCATATCAGAGGGAAGACTGCAATTATTGCCATGACAGTTAAAAGTAAATAGACTAATCCAGTATAGATATTATTTTTATAACTGTATTTCATTATTTATCATCCTCTCTTTCCCATTTATTAAGTAGCTTAAAGTATCCAAAACATACAGCCATCAGGAACAGAAGCAGAAGAATAGTAACTGCAGATGCGGTTCCTAATCTTTTCAGATTCCAACCGGTCTTGTATGCATATATTGGAAGTGTAGTAGTCAAGTCTGAAGGGCCTCCTCCAGTTAGCAGATAAAGTAGGTCAAAGTTATTGAAAACCCATATTGTTCTCAAAACTACCAGTAATCCTATAACTCCACGGATATGTCTTATTGTTATGTAACGGAATACTTGAAAAGAAGATGCGCCGTCAACAATAGCTGCTTCATACTGTTCTCGTGGAATAGTTTTTAAGGCTGCCAGAATATTTACCATAAACAGAGGTGCTCCAAACCATATATTTATAAACAGTACTATCCAGAAGGCAGTTTTTGGATCAGCCAGAAAATTTATATTTTCTTTTGTAATATGGAGCTGTGTAAGTAAATTCGGTATAAATCCATAAACATCGTTTAAAATCCATTTCCATGAAAATGCTATGACAATAGCTGGAAATGCCCATGGAATAATAAGTAAAGTTCTATAAAATCCTGAAAATTTTGGAATTTTATTTAAAGAAAGTGCAGCTATAAATCCTACTAGAAGCTGTCCTGTAATTGATAAAATAGTCCATTTTATAGAATTTAGGAATGCACGATAAAATTCAGGGTTAGTCAGGACAAATTTGAAGTTGTCAAACCAGATCCATTTATAATATGGTCTAATTAAGTTTTTCGATGTAAAACTGAAGTATATACTAGAAAATATAGGATAAACCAGCAGAAGAAAAACTATTAACATGGCAGGTAAAACAAACACCAGATTTATCTTATCAATATTCATTTTTTTCTTTTTCATGAGTATTCCTTTCCTGTCACATGGTTAGTCAGCTATTTTGCTGCAGCAAATAAATCATTTAGTTCTTTTTCAGCCTTTTTAGCAGCTTCTTCCACGGGAACATTTTTTAGTATAATTTCCTGGAACATTTTTTCAATTACTCCTTGGCTTGTAATTATTCCAGCTTCAGGTTTTGGACCAGATTCCATTCCAATTGCAGTACCTTTATCAACAGCATTGTTAATAACTGTGATTGTATCTTGGAACTGTTTTATTATTGGATCATCTAGGTATGCAGGGTCATTTGAAATATCTTTTAAAGCCGGTAACATTCCACCTGGAACAGAATGTAAGAATTTAATATATTTTTCCTTTTCGTATAAGCTTTCAACAAAAGCTTTTGCAATTTCAGGATGCTTACTGTTTTTCCATACGATTACAGGTATATTTGAAGTTTCTATTCCCTGTTCAGGATCTGCAGCATTTATTTTTGGAATTGGTGCAGCAGCTATTTTGTCGAGTAAATCAGGTGAGTTCTGTTTAACTCCTCCAATTTGGAATCCACTGTTAAAGTCAAAAGCTGTTTTACCCTGATAATAAAGTGTAGCCTGATCCAGTACCTTAAAGTTTACAGAACCTTTTGGAGATACTGCCTTATACATATTTACCCAGTAATTTATTCCATCTATGGCAGCCTTACTTGTCAGGTTTGCTTTTCCATCTTTAGTTATTAAAGTTTCTCCTGCTGAACGAACATAGAAGTTCAAAAATCTAGTTGCCATCATATCTCCAAGACCCATAGGAACTGATAGTCCGTATACTTGAGGAGGATTATTTAACTTTTTAGCTGCTTCAAATAATTCTGCCCATGTTTTTGGAACTTCAAGCCCAGCAGCTTGTAATAAATCTTTTCTATACCACATTACCTGAGCATGTGAATATAAAGGTATAGAGTAGTGTTTTCCATTTAATTCTCCTTCTGTAAGAGGAGCAGCGTAAAATCTATCTTTTCCAATATGATCTATTACATCATCAATAGGAACTAGAGCGTCTGCCTGAAGTAATTCTACAACATGGTTAGGTAAAGCCGTACTTACATCAGGAACTTGTCCTGCCTGTAATCCAGTTGTCCATTTAGTGTAAAATTCAGGCCATGCAAATGTTTCAATTTTAATTTTTACTTTCGGATTTTTTTTCATAAATTCTTCAGCAGCCTGTTTCATGAATTCATTTCTAGGTCCCTGAGTAAATGAATGCCAGAATACTATTTCTCCTTCAAGTTCTCCTGTTTCATTTGATTTTTTTGAACCTCCGCAGGAAATAATAAGAAATAATACTGATATAAGTAATAGAATAATCTTTTTTTTCATAATTGTTCCATCCTTTCGACATTAAATTTAAGTATTTTAAAATAATTGAAATGTACTATTATTAATATATTATAATAAATTGAAAATAATTGACGTCACTTTTTTCTTTGATTATTAAGAGTATACCTTCATTTTTAAATAAAACAAGACTTCTAAAACGATTAATTATAGTAAAAAACGATTAAATGATTATAAGGTATGAAAGAAATTATAGAAGAAAATTGTCTTATCAATATTATCAGGGTATAATTAAAGTAAAATGACAGTAGGAGTTATAAATTATGGAAAATAATTCATTAATGAAAGCCTTTCACCTTGCTTTTCTTTATGTCGATATGTATACTTTTAACAAGGACTGGAAATTCAGGGAAGAAAAAGTGCCTTATTCAATGATAAGGTTTATAGTAGAGGGCAATGCAAAATTTATAATAGATGATAATGTGTATGATGTGAGTAAAAATGATATTATTTACATACCTGAAAGCTGCAATCTTCAGTGTATGTCTGTTTCAAACCATTTTTCCTTCATAAGTGTAAGGTTTACTGCATCCTATTCAATACATGGTCTGAAAATATGGTCTGAAATAATGGATTTTGATACCCAGATTAAATGTGAAGATAAGTTCATTATTGACTGTTTTTATTCAATGATAAAGGAAAAAAATAGTAACAGATCAGGAACTTCATTTATTTTAAGGGGATATCTGGAAATAATAGTAGGTTATCTTATAAATATTTCAAAAGAAAAAGGGGAAAGCAGGACATGTAAGATTCAGTATTACAACAGGGAAATCGACAGCAGAGTACAGGCAATTGTAAATGATATGATAAACAATCCTTTTAGGGAATTTTCAACAGAATTTTACTGCGGATTATCTGATATAAGTGAGGCGTCTTTCAGAAGACTGTTTAAAAAGCATACAGGAAAGTCACCAAATAAATTTTTCATGGAAATTAAAATGACAGTTGCCGCAAGAAGAATTCTTGAAACAGATGACAGGATATCAGAAGTATGTAGACATGTAGGAATTGAAGATGCCAACTATTTTACGAAAATTTTTAAGAAATATTTTAGAGTTTCCCCACATATTTACAGAAAAATAAGCAGAGGATAAAAAATATGAAAGATATATTTACTTATTTATTAAAATTTTATTTATGTAAAACAATTATTCATTAAGAAAAAGTCAAAATTCGCCTGAAAAAAATCAGGCTGATGACTTTTTCTAAATTCATTTTTTTGTTTTATATTGTAAAATTCTAAATAATTCATAAATATAATCTTTCATATTTTTAAAATATTATGTATATTGTTTGATTTATTACTAAATGCTATTTTCTAGCAGTTGTTACATTCTATCCACTGTCTGTATTGATAATAATGACAGTCCCTGTTTCAGTATGTCAGCAGCTTTTATTGAAAGAAGTATTCTTGCCTGCATAATATCCTTGTTTTCTTCCTTCAGTATAGATTTTGAATTATAGAAGTTATTGTAAGTTTTAGCAAGATCAAATAAATAATCTGCAATCAGGTTAGGTTTAAATCCTTCATAAGCTTTTACTACAACCTGAGGGAATCTTAGCAACATAACTGCAAGGTCTCTTTCAATATCATTCATGTCATCAAGGATAATATCCTTGCTCTTGTCAATTGAAATATTTTCAGCTTCCATTTTTCTCAGAAGGGACATTATTCTTACATAAGTATACTGCAGATAAGGTCCTGTATTTCCTTCAAAGCTTAATACTTTATCCCAGTCAAATAATATCGGTGAAGTTCTATTCTGGCTCAAGTCGAAATATTTTATAGCTCCAGTTCCAACTATATCTGAAATAATATCTTTTTCAGCATCAGGTATATCAGGATTTTTTTCATCTATAACTTTTCTTACTTCTTCCTGTGCCTTGTTCAGAAGATCAATAAGTCTTATAACATTTCCACCTCTTGTAGAAAGGATGACTCCGTTTGCAAATCTCATAATACCAAAGTGGATATGGACTTTTTCATAGTCATAAGGAGAACCTGTCATTCTTGCAATTTCAAATACCTGCTTGAAATGTTCCTGCTGTCTTTCATCAACAACATACAGCCCCATGTCGGCATTCAGTTCATCTTTTCTGTATTTGATAGTTGCAAGATCTGAAGTTGAATAAAGGAAACTTCCGTCCTTTTTTTGAACTATGCATGGATGAAGTTTTGTTTCCTCGTCAAAGAAAACAACAAGTGCATCATCATCTTCTCTTGCGATTCCTTTTTGTTTCAAATCTTCAAGAACTCCAGGCATCATATCATTATAGAATGATTCTCCATTATAGAAGTCAAATTTAATATCAAATCTTTTATAAATTTTGTTGTATTCGTTTATTGAAATATTAATAAATTCTTTCCAGAGGGCATTGTTTTTTTCATCTCCCGCCTGAAGCTTTCTAAGCTCTTCCCTTGCAATGTCTTCCAGAGAAGGGTCTTCCTTTGCCTTATCAGAAAAAAGTACATATATTCTTTCAAGTTCCTCTATAGGATCATTTTCATAAGCTTCCCTGTCAAGCCAACGTTCATAAGCGACAATAAGCTTTCCAAACTGAGTACCCCAGTCTCCTATATGGTTATCTCCGAAAACTTTAAATCCTAGAAACTGCATTATTCTTTTTATGGATTCTCCGATGATTGTACTTCTTAAGTGACCAACGTGCATACGTTTTGCAATATTCGGTGAAGAATAATCAATTACGACAGTTCTATCAGTATTTAGGAATGAAAAATCATATTTTTCTTCCCCTATTTTTTTAATTTCGTTATTAATAAAATTATTCTTCAGATAGATGTTTATAAATCCAGGTCCTGCTACTTCAAGTTTTTCAATAATGTCATCAGATTCAAATTTTTCTATGATTTCATTGGCTATTTCTCTTGGATTTTTACCTATGATTTTTGAAGTTGTCATGGCAAAATTTGTCTGAAAATCACCAAATTCTTTTTTAGTAGAATTCTGAATATCAATTTTATCTGAGAAATCACTGTTAAAAATACGGTTTATATTTCTCTTGAAGAGTTCTTTTAATTGAATAGTAAGTAATTTCATCTTTCCAGTTATATGTTTTGAATTTGATAATTTTTTTAGGGAAATAGTTTTACCAAATAAAACATATGTCTCCTTTCCTTATAATTTATTTTATATTATATAATAATTTGCCATAAATTTGAAGAGCCTAATTGCTTTTATTTTTATTTTTTACTGGAAAGTTGGATAAAGTCTCTAATTGCTTTATAAAATGAACTGAAAAATTGTTGTTTTAAAAATATAGGTATTATATTTTAGATAAAAAATTAAATATATTCTCTCTAAGGGAACAGAATAAAAAATAAATTTTAAATTTGTTTCAGTACTTTCAATATACTTT
>CAJPML010000010.1 GCA_905371725.1 Leptotrichia sp. oral taxon 215 | reverse complement strand
GATTTCCTACTGATAAAATTAATTTTATAAATGAAGAATTTACAACTTTAAATGTTGCAGTTAGAACTCTAGAAAACTTTAAAGGAATAGGAGAAAATTTAATTATATGTGCTCTAATTTCTCCTTATGTAAATGTGAGACATGGAGCAGTTAATACATTGGAAAAGTGGAAAGAAAAAGGATATGTTTTTCCTAATGAATTAATAGAAAATATAAAAAACTTAGAAAAAATTGAAGTTGATACAGATTTAAAAGAAAAATTAGAAAAATTATTAAAATAATTCAAAAACAGGATTGTCTCAAAAAATTTAAAAAACTGTTATAATTATTAACAGAAATATCTGGAGGCTAAAATGAAATTGACATTTGAATTGACTAACGAAGAAAGAAAATATTTAGGACTTATTCCTGTGGAAGAACATTGGGAACTTGTAAAGTTTGACAATGGTATCTATTATTATTTTGAAGATGATACTATAAAAAAAGAAATAAAAGTTAGCAAAAATTATTATCATGAAGCTGAATTAAATGTAAAGACAGCAGAAAATCGTACAATGATACTTCCCAAAACTAAAAGAGGAAAAATTAAAAAGTTTAATTATACAGCAACTCAATCTTTTTCACCTTTTGGAACTTATTTTACTTTTTCAGCTGATGGAGTTATTATTGCAAATTACACTTCACAAAGAACTTATTATTCAGAAACATTTACTGAAAAGGAAAAGATATCTCTTGATGATTTAAAAAAATGGTTAGATAAATGGATGAAAGAAACTACTGAAGAAAATTTAGAAGAAATAGAAGAATTTAAAAACGCTAAAAGAAAGCATTGTAAATTTAACGAAGGTGATTTCTTTGCTTTCAAACTCTCAAGAAGAGAATGGTGCTTTGGTAGAATTTTAATGGATGTTTCTAAACTAAGAAAAGATGAAAATTTTGAAAAGAACAAAAACTATGGTTTAGCTCATCTTATGGGAAAACCTTTAATAATAAAAGTTTATCATAAAATAAGCGATAATAAAAATGTTGATTTAAAAGAATTAGCTGAGTGTCTGGCATTGCCTTCACAACCTATTATGGATAATATTTTTTATTATGGAGAAGCTGTTATTTTGGGTAATTTACCTTTGAAACCTGAGGAAAATGATATGTTTATTTCAGTTAGTGAAAGTATAAGTGGTATAGATAAAAATATCACATACTTACAGTATGGACTTATATATAGGGAAATTCCTCTTTCTGATTATGAAAAACTTATTAAAGAATTAAAAATTGGTGCTCAAACTCTTAGAAGAGAAGGAATAGGTTTTGTAATAGATACCTATAAATTAAAGGAATGTATAGAAGCAAAGTCTAATTTTCCTTTTTGGGAAAAATACAAAAAACGTAATGTACCTGATTTAAAAAATCCAGCTTATATAGAAATGAAAAGAAAAGTTTTTAAAGCTTTTGGACTTGATGCAGATAAAACTTATGAAAAAAATTTAAAAATGTTGGAGGTTAAATAATGTTTTTCTTAGGATATTTAGTTTTTTATTCTGCATTGGTAATTTTGATAGATACATCAATATTCTTTTCCATACTTTCTTTTGTATTAGGAGGAATATTGTATTTTAATAGTAACTTTCCCTTACAAGGAATAGCAATTTATGCTTTTGGACTATTAAATCTAATTTCAAGCCTATGTTATCATAGTAAAAAGATGCGTGCTAAAGGTAGTTCATTTATTAACTACGACACAAGTTGTAATTTTCTTTCAGTTTCCATAACAACAGTTATCTTTGCTATTCCTATTTGGTATATCATTGTTAAAACAAACATAATAGAAATAGGAGGTTCACCTTTATATATTTTTATCCCAAGCCTTCTTATATCTTGGACTATACTTTTTAAAATAGTGGATAGAATTTTGATACACAATAGAGAAACTCAAGAAGTAGTTTTAGGAGATTATTTTACTATTCATAGAAGTAAAAAAAGTCTTGCACATGTCTATATTTTTAAATTTAAAGATTCTCCAGATTTATATTCGACTGAAATGTGGAGACACAGAAATTTTATAGATAAGATTGGCTCAAAGTTTTCTTGTACTTTTGGAAAAGGAATTTTTGGGACAAGTTATATAACAAGTATAAAATTAATTGAAGATGCAGGAGTAAATGCTCCTATTAGAAAAAAATAAAAATCCGGAGGATATTATAATGGAAAAAAATCGTAAATGGGGTTATATTTATGATGAAAAGTTAAATATGTATGTTCCTGACTTCCCTAGACAAAGAAAATTTGCAAAAGTACTTCTAGTTTTATCAGCAATTTCTTTTATTGCCGCTTCAGTACAGGGATTTTTCTTAGATAAAACTTCTTACGAACAGATATCGATTCTAATTTACAGCATAGTAGCAATATTCCTTTTTTTATCTTTATATGCCGTCATAAAAATAAATATACACCTTATCGAAAAAAGATTAAAATTAATTGGAGAAGTCAAAAAAATAGATTCATCTGAAAAATCCGAAGTTCGGCCTTTAAGAAAAAATAGATATCTTTTTTTCTGTATAATTGCCTTTATCATGATGATTTTTGCATTATCTTTCCAGATAAATAAATTATTAGAAGATTTTTCATTTGAATTTATCATCTATCTCCTTTTTCTTATTGGAATGATAATCTTCAGCTATATTAATTTTCTGAAGGAGCTTAAAAATAGAAAATATTCCCTGTTTATAGATGGAAAAATTATAAAAATATACTACGAAAATGATGAAATGGAATATATAAAAACAGATAATATAGACTATGTCAGATTTTATTCAATCAGACATGGAAAAAAAGGAAGAAGGGAAAAATATCCTACTTTACAGATTTTTGATATTGAAGAAAAAAAACTTGCTGAAATGACTATAAATTTAAATGATTACTATTTATTAAAGAAATATTTTGCAGAAAACAACGTGGCAATAAACGACCAGTATGAAGATTTTTAACAGGAAAAGGTGAAGAACTGTGGAGTTATTAGAAAAAGATGAGGAATATGTTATTTCCTTACTCAAGCAAGCAAAAAAAGTGGAGGCTATTGCCTTTCTTCATAAAAATAAGGATATATCTTTATTGGAAGCTAAAAATTATACAGATAAGTTAATTTTAAAGAAAAATATTGAAACTAAGAAAGAAAGTAGCCGTAAATGGAATAGTGTTTATGATGAAAAATTAAATACTTTTGTTCCTAATTTAGCTAGACAAAAGAAAGCACTAAAAATAATGAAAGGTGTTTTCCTGATACTTCTGCTTTTTTCTTTAGTTCAGTTGATTTTTTTGGATAGAAGATCAGATATAAAAATGATAATTTTTAGCTTTTCTATCTTAGGTATTCTAGTTTTGATGATAACTTTACCTCTAGGTAGCTTAAGTACCCGCTATATAGAGAATAAATTGCAAAAACTTAAAAATCTGGAACTTTCAAATCAGTTTGAAGTTAAAGCTTTCGTTAGCAATTTTGATTTGTTTTTACAAGTCCTGGGAATTCTTATATTTATTATTATAATCCCTATTCTTTTTATTAAAAACTATAAGGAAGTTGACTATAAAAACTATAAAGAAATCTTTTATTTTCTTGTGTTGATTGCAATCACAGCTGCTGGTATTTATGAACTCTTAAAAATGTCGAAGAATAAAAAATATTCTTTAAATATAGACAGCAGAGAAATTACTCTGTTATACAATAAGAATGAAATGAAATCTATAAAAACTGAGAAAATAAATTTTATTGAATTTAATACTGAAAAATCTAGTAGGGGAATAAGCAGTAATATTCCTGTTATACAAATTTTTGATATGGAAAAAAATATATTTGCTGAGATGAAAGTAAAAATAAGTGACTATATCCTATTGAAAATGTATTTTGAAAGACATAAAATAATGGTGGATGATAATTTTAAAATTCTTTAATTCAGAGAAATTAAAATTGGCTACTTATGAAGCTTTTTATGAAAACAAAAAAATAAGAAAGGTTTAAAAGGAGGAGAAAAAACATGATGATTATGATGATGTTCCTTAATATGTTAATACTTGTTATATGCGGCGTAACTCTCATATATTTAATAAGCAGAAAAAGAACAATGGAATGTTTTTATGTAGAAGAAGAAACCTTATATCTTAATTCCTTACCTGCAGTAAAAATTCCACTTTCTGATATTGATTATGTGGAATTTTACTATACCCGTATCCGTATCTCTTACAGGGGACAAATAAAAGTTCATAAGAAAAATGGAAAAGTGGTTAAACGTTTTTTTCAGACAAGTAAAATTTCACTCTCTGTTACTGAGCAGATGATTTTAGATGAAATAAATAAATTAACACCATTTTTTAAGAAATATTACATACCTTATACTATTCAAGATAATTAAAGAAAAAAAATCTATGAATATTAAATTATTGCAGCAAAAGATATTTTTTACCAGAAAGGAAGTGTTTTAAATAGGAATTTTTGTACAAGTAATGTTTATACCTATTCTTTTTATAGTATTAATGTTTATTGCCATAATCACAAAAAAAAGGGGGCTAGAAAAAATTGTATTTTTAGAAAGTAATGATAAATTTGAAGATTTAAATCCCAGGGATTTTTTCTATAATATTTTAAAAATGGAGAGGGGATCAAAAATAATTTACTGGACAGAAATTATTTTGCTAATTGTGGATACTGCATATATTTTAGTTGGTGGATATTTTCAATATCTTAAGGAAATGGAATTTTTAAAAGAATTTCCCGATTTTCCTATAAGCCCTGTTTCATCCCTATTTGTAAAATTCTTTATTCCTATTTTCATGTGGTTTATTCTAGTTTTTCTATTGGTGTTTGCTTATTTTATGCAAAAGAAGGAAAATAAAAGAATTACTAAAATGTTAGATGATTTAGACAACCATAACCTTTTAACTTATGCAAAAGAAGATTTTTTTAAATCTGACAGAATAGTTGATACGGGAATAATAGCACAAAGCGACTTAAAACTTGGAGACGACTATTTATTCTGTGTTTATCCAGCATATATAATCCCCTATTCGTGGATTAGTGATATAAAAGTTGATAAAATTTATAGTCGTGGAGGAAACTGTTATTATTTAAATTTTACCCTTAAAAACTCTTCTAATTTTATCAAGATATTTTTTTCTAAAGATAGTGTAGCTGAAAAAGTTAGGGAGCTTATCTTAAAGGATAGAAAGGAACTATATGGAAGGGATGATTTTAAATGGTAATGTCTGGAATAATCAGGGATATTCTCTTTATTCCCTCACTCTTTATTTTATCTATGTTTCTTGCTTTTTTCTTTAGAAAAAGAATAGTTAAAAAAATTTTATTTTTAGAATTTGATGAAAATGTAAAGAACTTAGCTCCCAGAGATTTTTTTTACAGCATTTTAAAAATGGAAAAATCAATAAAATCTTTTTATTTGGCAGAAATTTTATTTTTAATAGCTGATACCGTATTTATTCTATTTGACGGATATCTGATGTATCTTGAAAGATTGGAATTTTCAAAGAAATATTCAGATTTTCCTGTAAGTCCTATGCCATTTGTTGTTGAGCGTTTAACAGCACCAATTATTTTATGGGTTAGCATGCTTTTCTTATTACTTCTTACATTGTTTATGATAAAAAAAGAAAAGAAAAGAGTTTCTGACATGCTGAATTATTTAAACAAACGTAATCTTCTAAACAGTGCAAAAATAGATTTTTTTAATTCAGATAAAATAATTAAAAGTAAAGTAATATTACAAAGTGATATAAAACTTGGAGATAAGTATCTATTTTCCATTTATCCTGCGTATATACTTCCCTATTCATGGATTAAAGAGGTGAAGATTGAAAAAGTTCATGGTCATGGTGGTAATGGAGGTTTTTATTATTTAAATTTCACTTTAAACAAATCTTTTAACCCTGTGAGAATATTTTTTTCTAAAAAGGAAACTGCTGAACAAGTTAGAAACTTTATCTTAAAAAAATAATGAATCTTTCTCCAGTGTGAAGATAGAAAAAGTTCGATAACCTTAAAAAATATATTTAGCTTAGGATCTCTTAAGGTTATCACTTTTTTATCCCAATTCCACTTTTACAGCTTCCAGAACTTTTTCAATTATGTTCCACATGTCATAATATTTATAGTCTGCCAGCCTTCCGCCAAAGATTACATTTTTTTCATTTTCAGCCAATTTTTTATATTTTCTGAATATCTCATTATTTTTCTCATCATTGACAGGATAATAAGGTTCATCCCCTTCCTTCCATTCTTTAGGGTATTCTTTTGTAATGACTGTCTTTGGCTGCTTTCCAAATTCAAAATGTTTATGTTCTATTATTCTTGTATAAGGGATTTCCCTTTCACAGTAATTTACTACTGCATTTCCCTGAAAGTTGTCTGTATCATGCGTTTCATGTTCAAATCTTAAGCTTCTGTATTCAAGGACACCATATCTGTAATCAAAAAATTGATCTATCATTCCTGTAAATACAATTTTATCAGCTTTTTTCATTAACTCTTCCCTGTTTTCAAAAAAGTCTGTATTCAGTTTTACGTCTATTCCTTCAAGCAGCTCATCAAAAATCACATTATAACCTTTTTCAGGTATCCCCTGATATCTGTCGTTGAAATAATTATTATCGTAAGTGTATCTTACAGGAAGCCTTTTTATTATAAAGGCCGGTAATTCAGCCGCTTTTCTTCCCCACTGTTTTTCAGTATATCCTTTCACAAGCTTTTCGTATATATCTTTCCCTACTAATGAAATTGCCTGTTCCTCCAGATTTTTAGGCTCTGTTATCCCTGATTCCCTTATCTGCTTTTCTATCTCTTTTTTTGCCTGTTCAGGAGTTACAACTCCCCATAGTTTATTAAAAGTATTCATATTAAAAGGCAGATTATATATTTCCCCTTTGTAGTTTGCAACAGGTGAATTTATATAATTATTAAAAGTGCAGAACTGCCCAAGATAATCCCATATTTCCTTCTTATCCGTATGAAAGATATGAGCTCCGTATTTATGTATGTTTATTCCTTCCATTTTTTCACAGTATGTATTTCCGCCTGTATGATTTCTTTTATCTATTACGAGGGATTTTTTTCCTCTTTTTTTTGCTTCATAGGCAAATATAGAACCAAATAATCCTGCTCCCACTATTAAATAATCATATTTCATAGTTAGTCTCCTTTTTTCTTATCCTTCCGTATCCGTAATCTCCCCAGCAAATTTTTTAAACCTTTCATAATAACATCCATCTGTCAGATTTTTTTCATATAATTCAATATTTTCTCTTTTTTTATAGTCTCTTTTTTTTAGATTTCCTATAAGTATTTCATACAGTTCAGTAGGACTGTTTATATCAAAAGTTTTTATTAAAGGAGATTTTCCCTTATAATAGCTATGTCCAAAATTATCCGACATTATTATAGGGATTCCTGTTGTCAGTGCTTCGATTACTGATAAATCAAAATAGCTCTGTCTGTTTGCATTGATCAGATAGTCTGCTGAATTGTACCATCCTATAGGATTTTTTGAAAATCCCATATCTGTTATTCCCTCTTCGTTTATTTTTTCGCCATTTCCTATTATTACCAGATTTATATCTTTTCTTTTCTCCCTAGCTTTTCTGAAAGCTTCTATGACAATATCAAATCCTTTTATTTTATTTCTTCTTCCGATATACATCAGATTTATTTTATCTTCAGGAAGTTTATAGCTCTTTTGTCCATCATTATTGTAGTCCTTTTTTGCTCCGCTCAGAATGTATTTTATTTTACTTTTGTCCGTTATGAGAGTTTCATAAATGGAAACGCATCCTTCATTTGGAAAAACTATGATATCCGCTCTTTTAAAAGCTTCCCTTTCCGCTTTTTCCCTGAAAGAAATTTCCTCTGTATTTAAAGGTGCCCAGTTTCTGTACTCTACAGAAGGAATTTCAGGAGAATGGGACTGCAGTATAATAACCTGGTTTTCTGATATATACTTTCTGAACCTTTCAAAATGAATAGTTTCATGAAAGAATATATATCTGTAGTTTTTCGCTTCCGATTTTTCAAAATAATATTTATAAAAAAATTCTTCTTTCAATTTTCTTTTATCTTTTCCATTATTTTTCCATAAAAATAAAATTCTTTTTATGAGATAACCAATTTTTTTAGTTATTTTTTCAGAATGAGTTTTTATAATATCCTGAGATAATACAAAACAATCCCTTGGTTTATCAAGCAGATTATGTGCAAGAAAACCCGACGGACCTCCATTATTTATATTTATTTCATAAGGAAACAGTATTAAAACCTTGTCTAATATCATTTTTTCTCCTTTTAAATGGTACTATTCTTAAATTTTTTTCTGAAACTTCTTTTTTTATAACTTTTTAAATCATCTTTTTAAACTATCATATCCTTAATCTTATCTAAAAAACTTACCTTCGCAGTTTCATCATATTTTCTAAAAAGATGGAACCATCTGTCCTTTCCAAGATAGTTCAGCCTAAACAGCTCAGGTCTTTTGAATATACTCATCATATAAAGTCCCTGATCATCATCAATAACATTTTCCTTTAAAAGTTCATTCTGATTATTTCTTAAAAGTCTGTAAAATTCCTTCCATTTTTCAGTACTTCCCACAATCGAGCCTCCAATAATATATACAGCATTATTAAAAATTGTACTGTATACATCTTCCATACTGTTGAGTGGATGTTTTTTCCTTATTGTAAATAAGTGTATTTTTTCCTTGTTAAAGTCATATTTCCAGCATTTAATCCCATTCAACGTTTCCATATCCCTTATATATCCAAAATCAACCCATGCTATAAGCTCTCCTGATACAATCTTTTTCTTTATTGCATAATTGACAAAGTATGTTTTTAGATTATTTATAAGTACATATTCAGGAGACCAGTATTCTATATTTACAAGCATATCCTTATTTACCTTGCTCCTGAACTCTTCACTTTTCTGTACTTTTTCTATTGCTTCCAGCTGTCTCCTGAATTTTTTCTTAAGATTTATTATAATTATTTTTGTAGGCTTTCCTTCCCTCAGTTTCACAATTCTTTCTCTATGCTCTTCAGAAGTGAATACAACCATTTCATTTTCCAGTACAGCAAGCCTTGAAAAGTGTTCAAAATACGTGTCATTTGTCCTTCTCAGGTAGTCAGGATATCCTTCCCCTATCTCTCCTCTGCCTATATCAAAAAACGCAGTAACTATGCTTATTGGCTTTATTTTTTCACTTTCCATTTTCATCTCCTGTTTTTATACTTCAAATTTTTTACTAAAATAATTATAAAACGAATCAGGAATACAATTTCCCTTTGATATTCCCTTCTGTGTTAATTTATGAACGTTTGTTTTTTCTGTAATTCTGTTAAGTTCCATTTCAGAAAATTTATCATTCCATTTGCTGAAAAGAATATGAGGTAATGTATCGTCTACAACTTCACATTTTTCTTCAGTCATATATTTTTCTACCAGTTCATTATAAAGTATCTGAAAAAAGAAATAATGCGGAATTTTACTTTCTTTTTTCCAGAAAATAAGCATTAATTCCAGCAGTAAATGTATCATTTTACTATCTTTTTGTGAAAAAATAATGCTGTTTAAAACTCTGACTTTACTTCTTTCATCCCACGAAAAATAATCACTGTTCAGTTTTTTCCAGAACTCTTTATTTTCAGTATTTTCCGAACGCTGAAACATAAAATACCCTTTCTTTTCAACTATACCGGAAGCCGTATAATCCGATAATGGAGCTGTCAGTAAAATCGAAGCATCCAGCCAGACTCCTCCGTATGCATCTAACAGTGCCAGCCTCAGTAAATCACTGAAATGAGTATATCCCATGCTTCCAATATTTATTTTTTCCATAACAAATTCAGGAAATTCAATATACTCCTTAAAATTTTCATTATCAAGCCTTATAATTTCATAGTTTCCTTTATATTTATCAGCCGATTTATAACAGAGTTTCACAATGTCAGGAAGTTTCCCGTATTCCCATCCTGTCCCCCAGTACTGCCATATTATTCTCCTTCCTGTCAGACTTTTCTTTGGAAAAACTTCAACTTTATCAATCTTTCCTTTAAAATATTCCTCTATTATTCTGTCCCAGCTTTCAGCTACAGCCTCCTGCTGCAAAAAGTCAATTTTTCCCTGTATACATTTATAAAGAGTTTTCGGCATCATTTCTTTATATATGTACTTCCATGGCTTTTTATTCAGTATTCTGTTTATTTCGTAAACTTTTGAATTTGAAAACTTTAACTTTTTATTTTCCATTTTTCTCTTCCAATCTTTTTATAACTTCTCCATATACCCTGTCAACTGTTATTCCAGGTATTCCTAAGTAATAATCCTTTGAATATGCATGCTGCTTTTCAGGAATGGCAGTAATGCTGTTTTCGTAAAATTCATTGTCTTCTATGACGTTGCTTTTTTCTGTCCATGGAAAAAATCCCAGTCCTCTTTTACCCGGTCCAAAAATTCCGATAATAAACGGCTTTTCAAAAGCACTTCCTATATGGATAGGACCGCTGTCATTGCTTATTACTATATCTGATTTTGAAAGGAGTGCCGCAAACTCAAGTAGAGAAATCTCTCCCCTCAAATCTATTACATTTTCAGCATTTATAGAATCTAACTTTAAACTTTTCTCAGCTTTTCCGCCTGTTACGGCAATCAGATTTGATTTATCTTCAGCAAGTCTTTTTATTAATTCATCGTATTTTTCCATCGGCCATATTTTTTCCGGTCTCTGGCTTCCAGGTGCGATTGTTATAAGATTTCTGTACAGTTTTCCATTTAAAATTTTCCCTATCTTTTCATTGTCTTCCCTGGAAGGATATATTCCTAAAGGTACTCTTTTCCCGCTGTAATCAACAAGACCAAGGAGCCTTTCCACTTCATGTTTTTTCATATCATAATGTCTCACATCAGTCAGAAGGAATGAGCCTGTTGCCACATCAAATCCCACTAATTTCTTTATCCCTGCCATTCTTGCAAGCAGTATTGATCTTATAAATCTGTGGGGAATAATTGCTAAATCATATTTATTATTTTTCACAATTTTCAGTATTCTGAAAAATCCTCTTATTCCTCTGTCTGTTCCCTTCTTATCATAAAGTATTATATCCCTCAGATTTGGATTATTACTTATAATACTTTTATTTCCCGGTAAAGTAAGATAATCTATCTCAGAGTCAGGATAAATATCCCTTATTTTCTGTATTAATGGCGTTGAAAGGACTATGTCCCCTATGAATGCCGTATGAATTACTAATATTTTCATTTCATTTCCTCTACTTTTTATTTATTTTTTTACTGTCTTTTTGAAACATTATACCATAATTCAC
>CAJPML010000009.1 GCA_905371725.1 Leptotrichia sp. oral taxon 215 | reverse complement strand
GAAAATGATATTTATAAATTTATTCAAAATTTTACAATGATAAAACAGTCATTTATTAAGAAAAAATCATAAATTCGCCTAAAGGCTCAGACAATTATTTTTTCTAATATTTATTTCCTGTTTTATCATTGTAAAATTTTGAATAAATTTATAAATATCATTTTCCATACTATAATTAAATATAAATAATAGGAGGAATATAAGAAATTATGTCATACATTAAGGATCCTAAGGGTATAGAAGTAAGAAGTTTTGAAATAATAACAGAAGGTCTGGGAAACAGGGCAGATCACTTTGCTGAAAATGAAAAACCTATTGTAAAAAGGCTTGTACATACAACGGGAGATTTTGGATATGCAGATATTACGGAATTTCATAATGATGCGGTAAATTCTGCCATGAAAGCAATAGAATCAGGATGTAAAATATACTGTGATACAAATATGATTGTAACAGGACTTAATAAAATGGGGCTTGCAAAATTCGGATGTTCGGCATATTGTCTTGTAAATGATGAGGAAGTGGCTAAAGAAGCCAAGGAAAGAGGAATTACAAGATCCATGGTTGGAATAGAGAAAGCTGTAAAAGACAAGGATACGAAAATATTTCTGATAGGAAATGCACCAACGGCACTGTTTAAACTTCTTGAAGAAATAAGCAAGGAAGGTGCAGAAAAACCTGACTTAATTGCAGGGGTACCTGTAGGATTTGTCGGATGTCCTGAATCAAAGGCCGCACTTTCAGACTATGATGTTCCCTTTATAAGAACCAACGGGACAAAAGGTGGAAGTACAGTAGCTGTAGCAGTCCTCCACGGAATACTGTACCAGATGTTTGAAAGGGACAGATATTAGAAACGAGATAGAAAGGGAAGGATGAAATTAAATGGAAGAATATCTCTATTTTCGTGGTAAAAAGCTAAGATATGGCTATACTACGGGAAGCTCTGCAACAGCTGCCACAAAGGCGGCACTGATGTATCTTCTTAATGATGGTGAATACGATATACCTGAAGTGACAATTAAACTTCCCTCAGGAAATCCCCTTACAATTAGTGTAAATTCATTGGAAAAAAAGAAAAACAGCGTTCTGGCATCTGTTATAAAAGACGGAGGGGATGATCCTGATGTTACTCATGGACTGGAAATTTTTTCAAAAGTGACTTTACGGAAAGACTTGAAAATAAATATTTTTGGCGGGATAGGAGTAGGAAAAATTACTAAAAAAGGGCTGCCTGTTGCACCGGGAAATTCAGCAATAAATCCTATTCCTTTAAAAATGATAAGGGAAACAGTGGAAGAGATGCTGCCTGAAGGATTGGGGGCAGATGTGGAAATATTTGTGCCTAAGGGGGAAGAAACTGCAAAAAAGACATTAAATGCCAAACTCGGAATTATTGGTGGGATATCAATATTGGGAACAACTGGAATAGTGAAACCTATGTCGGAAGAATCGTGGAAAAGTTCTCTTGCAATAGAGCTGAAACAGTCAATAGCAGAATATGGAAGTAATGAAGCTGTATTTCTGTTCGGAAACAGGGGAAAAAGTTATCTGGAGGATAATTTTACCCAGAGAGCTGGACAGGGGATAATAATAAGCAACTTTGTAGGATATATGTTTGACAAGGCATGCGAATATCAAGTCAGAAAAGTATACTTTATTGGGGAACTGGGAAAGTTTGTAAAAGTTGCAGGAGGGATATTTCATACACATAGCAGGGTTTCTGATGCAAAAATGGAAATACTTACGGCAAATGCACTGCTTGTGGGGGAAAGTAGAGAAAACATGAAGAAAATAATGGCTTCAAATACGACTGAGGAAGCTACAAAATATGTTGAAAAGACGGAAGTTTATAGTCTGCTGGCTGAAAAAGCGAAACAGAAATGCGAGGAATACTGCAGAAGAAACGGTTGGGAACTGGAAGTTGAAACTCTCATTATTTCTGCTGAAAAGGAAGTCCTTGGAAATAGCAGGCATTTTTTTGATAATTTTAAAAGAAAACAGAAGTAACATAAAAATAAATTGAAAAAAGGTGAACCATGAAAATAAATGTAATAGGCTTAGGTCCAGGGAATATAAAATATATTTCTGCCGCTGGAATTGAGTGTATAAAGGAAGCAGAAATTTTAGTTGGAAGTGCAAGGCAGCTTTCAGATCTGAAAAGTATTATTTCAGAAGAACAGGAAATATATATTTTAGGCAAGCTGGGAGAACTTGTAACTTATTTGAAGGAAAATATTGGAAAGAAAATAACAGTTATTGTGTCGGGGGATACAGGATATTACAGCTTAGTACCTTATCTGTCAAAAAATTTATCTAAAGATATTTTGAACATTATTCCTAATATATCGTCTTACCAGTACCTATTTTCCAGACTGGGAGAAAACTGGCAGAATTTCAGGCTGGCAAGTGTACATGGCAGGGAATTTGATTATGTTAAAAATATAAATGATAAGGACTTTGCAGGATTGGTACTGCTTACAGATGATATTCAGAATCCTTATGAGATAGCAAAAAAATTATATGATAGCGGAATACGGGGTGTAACAGTAATAGTGGGAGAAAATTTATCCTATGATGATGAAAAGATAACTATACTCGAAATAGAAGATTATGAAAAATTAAACAGGAAATTTGATATGAATGTACTGGTTTTAAAGAAAGGCGAAAATTATGCATATATATGATAAGGAATTTACACAGATAGAATTACCGATGACAAAGCAGGAAATAAGGGCAGTTTCCATTGCGAAACTCATGTTGAAGCCTGATTCTGTCCTGATTGATGTGGGAGCGGGAACAGGAACGATAGGAATAGAGGCTGCAACCTATATGCCACAGGGAAAAGTTTATGCAATAGAAAAGGAAGAAAAGGGATTAAATACAATAAAACTTAATGCAGAAAAGTTTAATCTCACTAACTTTGAGTTAATTCATGGAAAGGCACCTGATGCCATTCCGGATATTCCTTATGACAGAATGTTTATCGGCGGGTCAACTGGAGGGATAGAGGAAATTATAAATCACTTTTTAAATCATGCAAAAGATGAAGCCATACTTGTTATTAACTGCATTACACTTGAAACACAGGCTAAATCTCTGGAAATTTTGAAGGAAAAAGGCTTCGAGGATATAGAAGTTGTTACGGTTACTGTCGGCAGGGCAAAAAAAGTAGGACCATATACAATGATGTTTGGAGAAAATCCTATCTGTATAATTAAGGTTGTGAAGAAAAATTTAAAATAAGAATATTATGAAATTTCAGAAGTTATATTCATTATTTTTAGGATTTTATTCCTTAAAAATGGGGGAATTAGAAAGTTTATGGATTTCATTCCTAAAAATTGAAAAAATTAGGAAGTTTATGGAATGTATTCCTAAAAAATAGAGATATTCTATTTTAAAAAAGCGAAAAGATGTATGTATATTTTATTAAATTGAAAATAAATTAAAAGGAGAAGTTAGATGTTTACTAAAAAAATAATTATTGTGCTTTACTCTGTTTTGAGTTTTTCTCTGATGGCTGACTATTATGTGAAAGATCAAAAAATTTATTATAAAGGGTATGACCATAAAAATGGTAAATTTATAAATTATGATGATGAAGTTAAAAATATTGATTTAGATTCATTTGAACAGCTGAATCCGTTTTATGCAAGAGACAAAAATACAGTATATTTTAGAGGTAAAGAAACAAACATAGACAGAAATAGTATTAAAATAATAAGATTAAATTTAGTGAAAGATAAAAATTTTGTTTACTATGGGGATAAAAAATTAAAAGTTTCTCCTAAAAATTTTCTATTTGTAAATAGAAAGGTTTCAAATGAAAGTATACCAACTATTCATGCAGGATCTATTTTTTATGTAAAAGATTCTCAAAATGCTTATCATGTAGAAGTAGATAAAGATGGAAATATAAAAGAAACAAAATTAGATAATGCAGACGTAGGAAAGTTAGTTTCCTGGAATGGGATACTTGCTAAAGATGAAAAAGCAGTTTATCGTTATGGGGAGAAAATTGATTATATTGATGCTGTTTCATTCAATGGAAATGGAATAGATTATGGAAAAGATAAGAATAACTGGTATTATGGTATAATAAAAATAAAAAATGCGGATTATAAATCATTTAAAGAAATTAAGGGCAGCCTAACTTTTGCAAAGGATAAATATAATGTATTTTATAAAGAAAAAATAATAGAAGGAGCAGATAAGAAAACTTTCGAGCCGATGGAAGGAGAATTTTCAAAAGATAAGTTCGGTTTTTTCTATAAGGAACAAAGACTAGAAGGTGTTAGTTATGAGGATATTAAAGATTTGATGAAAGCTAGTAGAATTGATGATAAAAAAGTTCCAGGCTATAAATATAAGGAATAGAAGGGGTAAATGATGATGAACAAATTTTACGGAATAGGTGTCGGAGTTGGAGATCCTGAGGAGATAACTCTGAAAGCGATAAATACCTTAAAAAAATTAGATGTGGTAATATTGCCTGAAGCTAAAAAGGATGATGGCAGTGTGGCCTATGAAATAGCAAAACAGTATATGAAGGAAGATGTGAAAAAGATTTTTGTAGAATTTCCCATGTTAAAATCACTTGAAGAAAGGGAAAATGCAAGAAAAGAAAATGCTAAAATAGTTCAAAAACTTTTAGATGAAGGAAAGAATGTAGGATTCTTAACTATTGGCGATACAATGACATACAGCACTTATGTGTACATTTTAGAGCATTTGCCAAAGAAATATCCAGTTGAGACAGTTCCAGGGGTTTCATCATTTGTTGATATGGCATCGAGGTTTAATTTTCCTCTTATGATAGGAGATGAAACTTTAAAGGTTGTATCACTTAATAGGAAAACTGACATTGAATCTGAACTGGAAAATAATGATAATATAGTTTTTATGAAAGTCAGCAGAAATTTTGAAAAATTAAAACAGGCACTTATAAAAACAGGCATAATAGACAAAGTCATTATGGTTTCAAACTGCGGGAAGGAAAATCAGAAGGTTTATTATGATATAAAAGATTTAGTTGAGGATGATATTCCATATTTTACAACGATGATTGTTAAAAAGGGCGGATTTGAAAAATGGAGGAGAGATTAGGAAATAATTATTTATAAAATTGATATAGATAGGGGGTTAAAATGGATAAAATTGAAAAAGGAATTGAGAGTAGTATGGTTTATTTGCAAATCAAAGAATTGATGGAAAATGCAAGGAAACAGGTATCCGTAAAGATTAATAATATTCTTGTGCAGACTTATTGGGAAATTGGGAAAATTATTATAGAAGACGAACAGGAAAATAGTGAGAGAGCAGAATATGGGAAAAAACTTTTAAAAGAATTGTCAAAAAAATTGACAAAAGAGTACGGAAAGGGCTTTTCAAAATCAAATTTATTTAATATGAGAAAATTTTATTTGAAATATCAAAAATTCCAGACAGTGTCTGGAAAATTGAGTTGGTCCCATTATTGTGAGATTCTGAGTATATCTGATGATAAAGAAAGAGCATTTTATGAAAGAGAATGTGAAAATTCAAGATGGTCTGTTCGGGAATTAAAAAGGCAGCTTTCAACATCATTATATCAAAGATTACTGCTTTCTTCTGGAGAAATAAATAAGAAAAAAGTTTTGGAATTGTCAAAAGTAGGAAATGTTATTCAAAAACCACAAGATATAATAAAAGACCCATATGTATTTGAGTTTTTAGGACTTCCTGAAGACAAATCTTTATTAGAAAGTGATTTAGAAAACTCTCTTGTAAAACATATAGAAAAATTTTTACTGGAACTTGGAAAAGGTTTTATGTTTGTAGGCTCTCAATATAGAATAACTTTGGGGAATAACCATTATTATGTGGATATGGTTTTTTATAATAAAGTTCTTAGAAGTTATGTTTTGATAGAATTGAAAACTTCTAAATTAATGCCTGAAGCTGTGGGTCAGATGAATATGTACTTAAACTATTTTAAGGCAGAAGTAAATGATGAGTTTGACAATGAACCGGTTGGAATAATTTTGTGCACAGATAAAGAAAACGGTATTCAGTCTGAATATGCACTAGGTGGACTTTCTAATCAGATTTTTGCTTCAAAATACACGTTGTATATTCCTAATAAGGAAGTGCCTGAAAATGAGGTGGAAAAAGTTTTGAGGGAGTATGATAAGAAAATAAAATTAAAAGGAATAGAGAATGATAATTATGAATAAAAAAGAATTACCGAAGTGTTCTGTTGAAATAACACTTTCTTTAATTTCTAATAAATGGAAAATACTTATAATAAGAGATTTACTCGATGGAACAAAAAGATTTGGAGAGTTGAGAAAATCTATAAATGGAATTTCTAATAAAGTTTTGACATACAATTTAAGAGAAATGGAGGAGGACAATCTTCTTATAAGAAAGATTTATCCTGAAGTTCCTCCAAAAGTTGAATATTTTCTTACTGAAACAGGTTACAGCTTAAAGCCGATACTGGAAAGTATGGACAAATGGGGTGTAAATTACCGAGAAAAAACAAAATATGAATAACTAAGATTGTAGCAAATTAATTATGGTTTTTCTATTTTAAAATTTTCATTGGTATAAGTTTTTAAATCAAAAGTTCTGATCTCTTCTACATTAATATAAAAAAGTTCAAAAATAGGATTGTCAGGAGCTTTAAAAAGTTCTTTTATTGCTGGATATTTATTTAAAACTCTTGTTTTAAGATTAATATCATCAGTAAAATGAATATTTCCATTTACAGATATAAAAGATAAATAATCCTTTGAGTGAGATAGAAAAGAAACGTAAGGACATTTTTTTAACTGTTTGTAAACGTTTTTATTATTTGTAGTTGCAAGATATACTTTGTCTTTTTCAGAAAATAGGTATTGAAAAATTCTTGTTTTAGGTTTATTATCGTCAAGTGTAGCTAAAACTCCGTAAGAGTTTTCTTTTAATATTTTATTATAATCAATCATTTTAATTTCCTCCAAATATAATTTATTTCGAGTTAGCTAACTGTGTTAATTATAATTTAAAATAGAAAAATTGTAAAGAAGGCACAATTTTATTACAAGGTAACAAGATGGTAACTTTAGGAAGGGCAAAATGTTATATTAAATTTTATTTATCAAATAACAATGTGTGGCTTATGAAATATGTAGGAAGTAAATATTTGATATTTGAAAAGCAAAAATAGTTAAAAAATAATAATTTATAATTTGATGAAAAACAAAAAAATAGAAAAAATAAATGTTGAAAAACTTGATAAAATATTCATTTATCTTGAAAATGGGAAAGTTTGGGAAGCATTTTTTAAGAAGGATAAAAAAATATATTTGAATACAGAAATATCAGTAAGTTTTGAAATAAATGAAATATTATAAAAATAGAAAATTAAAAAAAGAGGTAATTTTATGGAAAAAGTTTACTTCATAGGAGCAGGTCCCGGAGATCCGGAATTGATAACTGTAAAAGGGCAGAGAATAGTAAAAGAGGCAGATGTAATTATTTATGCAGGCTCATTAGTTCCGAAAGAAGTTATAAATTGTCATAAGGATGGAGCGGAAATTTATAATTCTGCTTCCATGTCATTGGATGAAGTCATAGATGTTACAGTAAAAGCGGTAAAGACTGGGAAAAAAGTTGCCAGAGTTCATACGGGAGACCCTGCAATTTATGGGGCTCACAGGGAACAGATGGATATGCTTGATGAATATGGAATAGAATATGAAGTTATTCCGGGAGTAAGTTCATTTTTAGCAGCAGCTGCGGCAATAAAAAAGGAATTCACATTGCCTAATGTTTCACAGACTGTCATCTGTACAAGAATAGAAGGAAAGACTACTGTTCCTGAAAAGGAAAGTCTGGAAAGTCTTGCTGAACATAGAACTTCCATGGCAATATTTTTATCAGTTCAGATGATAGATAAAGTTGTAAAAACATTGTCAACTTCCTATTCATTGACAACACCTGTGGCAGTTGTCCAGAAAGCAAGCTGGCCAGATCAGAAAATAGTTTTTGGAACGCTTGAAACAATAGAAGAGAAAGTAAAAGAGGCAGGAATAAATAAAACCGCTCAGATACTCGTTGGAGATTTTTTAGGTAATGAATATGAAAAATCAAAATTATATGATAAATATTTTACTCATGAGTATAGAGAGGGAATAAAGGAATAAATTTCTAATAATTACAATGATAAATTATGAAATAAATAAGAAATAGAAAATTATATCGCATTTTTACGATGTAAATCAGACGTAAAAATTTACGTCGCATTTACGACTGATTTATGATATAATTTTTCTTGGAGGGATAATATGAAAGAAAGCAGAGAACTAGAATTAAAATCGACAGTAACAAATACTTTTTTAAAAACAGTCAGTGCCTTTGCCAACTACAATTCAGGAAAAATTATATTTGGTGTTGATGATACTGGAAAAATTACTGGTTTGAAAAATATAGAAGAACTTTGCTTGGATTTAGAAAATAAAATTAATGATAATATAAATCCTAAGCCAGATTTTAAATTTATAAAAGATAATAAAAAAAATATAATAACTCTTATAGTTGAGGAAGGAATGAACAAACCCTATCTTTATAAGGGAAAAGCATACAAAAGAAATGACACATCAACAGTTGAAGTTGATAAAATTGAATTGAATAGATTGACATTATTAGGATTAAATCAGTATTATGATGAATTAAAAGCCAGAAATCAGGATTTAGAGTTTAAGATTCTGAAAAAAGAACTGGAAGAAAAATTGTCTTTAAAAAATTTTTCAAAAGATGTCCTAAAGACTTTAAATTTATATGATGATAAAAATGGCTACAATAATGCCGCTGAATTATTTGCAGATGAAAATAGTTTTTCAGGAATTGATATTGCAAAATTTGGTAAAAATATAGACGAGATTCTGGATAGAAATTTATTTGTAAATATATCTATTATTTCACAATATAAGAAATCTCTGGAAGTTTTCAGCAGATATTACAAATATGAGCAAATTTCAGGCTCAGAAAGAATTGAGAAAGAGCTTATACCCGAAAAGGCCTTTAGGGAAGCAATTGCAAATGCTTTAATCCATAGAACTTGGGATGTAAATTCAAATATAAGGATATCAATGTATGAAGATAGAATAGAAGTTTCATCTCCAGGAGGATTGCCTATGGGAATAAGTAAAAAAGAATATTTACATGGACAAATTTCGCAACTTAGAAATCCTGTTCTCGGAAATATATTTTTTAGGTTAAAATATATTGAAATGTTTGGAACAGGTATAAGAAGAATAAATGAAAGTTATAGAGATTTTGCAGTCAAACCGAATTTTGAAATTTTTGAAAACTCAATCAAAATAACTTTACCAATAATTGAAACTAAATTATTTCTGACAACAGATGAAAAAACTGTAATGGATATTCTGGAAAAAGGAAATATATTATCAAGTGGTGAAATTTTAGAGATGATAGAATTTAAGAAGGACAAACTGAACAGATTATTAAAAAGTTTAATTCAGAAAAATTATATTGCTGTTATAGGAAAAGGCAGGGGAACTAAGTATTTTAAGAGATAAAAGGCTATACTGGCAGTCAGATAAAGGACTCAGATAGAAAGGAAAATTCATGAAATTAGCATTTTGGACTGTAACCAGAGGTGCGGGAAATATTGCAAGGGAGTATAAGGAACAATTACAGGGACATTTAAAAGGTTATGATATAGATGTTTTTACATTAAAAAAATATGATGTAGAAAATACAATTCAGATGGAGGATTTCACTGCCAATATAAATGAAAAATTTTCTCGGTATGACGGACATATTTTCATAATGGCGAGCGGAATTGTAATTAGAAAGATAGCTGGACTGATAGGAACAAAGGATAAGGATCCTGCTGTACTTTTAATAGACGAGGGAAAACATTTTGTAATTTCCCTTTTATCAGGGCATTTAGGTGGAGCAAATGAGCTGACGTATTTACTTGCGGGGACTCTAAATCTTATTCCTGTTATTACGACGAGTTCAGATGTTACAGGGAAAATAGCAGTGGATATTATATCCCAGAAATTAAATGCAGAACTTGAAGATTTAAAATCAGCAAAAGATGTAACTTCTCTTATTGTGAATGGACAAAAAGTGAACATGCTTTTACCTGAAAATGTTAAGGTGAATGGCAAAAACTTAGCAGACGGCTTTATTCTAGTTTCAAATAAGAAAAATATTGAATATACCAGAATTTATCCTAAAAACTTAATTTTGGGTATTGGATGTAAGAAGGATACAAAAGCAGAGGATATATTATCTGCCATTGAAGACTGCCTAAATAAAAATAATTTAGATATAAAATCAGTTAAAAAAATTGCGACTGTTGATGTAAAGAAAAATGAAAAGGGATTAATTGAGGCCGCTAAATCTTTAAATTTAGACTTAGAAATAATTTCAAGGGAAGAAATTAAAAAGATTCAGGATCAGTTTGAAGGTTCGGATTTTGTAGAAAAAAACATTGGAGTGAGGGCGGTATCAGAACCTGTTGCACTGCTGGCTTCATCACAGGAAGGCCATTTTATTGAGATGAAGGCAAAATACAACGGAATAACAATTTCAATATATGAAGAGGAGCTAAAAATATATGAGTAATGGAAAAATTTATGTGGTGGGTATAGGGCCTGGAAAAAAGGAAAATATGACATTCAGGGCATATGAAGCAATGGAGAATAGTGATATAATAGTAGGATATAAAACTTATGTGGATTTGGTGAAGGAATATTATCCGGGAAAAGAGATGAAAAGCTCCGCAATGACAAAGGAAGTGGACAGATGTACAGAAGTACTGGAACTGGCAAGACGGGGGAAAACAGTCAGCCTTATAAGCAGCGGTGATGCGGGAGTTTATGGTATGGCAGGAATTATGCTGGAAATTGCCGATGAAGACATGGAAGTTGAGGTAATACCCGGAATAACTGCCACTAATGCAGCTGCTGCTATTACTGGAGCACCGATAATGCACGACTATGCTACAATAAGTCTGAGTGATCTGCTGACTGACTGGGAGCTGATAAAAAAAAGGCTTGAACTTGCTGCGCAGGGAGATTTTGTTGTAAGTATTTATAATCCTAAAAGCAGAGGAAGGGTCACACAGATAGAAGAAGCAAGGGAAATAATGATGAAGTATAAGCCTAGGTCAACTCCTGTGGCAATAGTGAGAAATGCAGGAAGGGAAGATGAAAAATATATTCTGACTACACTGGAAGAAATGCTCAATCACGAGATAGACATGCTTACAATAGTGCTAATTGGAAATTCGAATACATTTGTAAAGAATGGAAAGATAATAACTCCAAGAGGATATGAAGGGAAATATGATTATTAAAATATATTTTAATTTAAAATGAGCTATTTCATAAATATGAGATAGTTTCTTTTTTATTTTTAGCAAAAAAAATTTATTAACTTTAGAGTGGTTTATTTTTAATGAATTTTAATATCATTCTATCTTTGTTCTACAATGCAATATTTTATTA
>CAJPML010000008.1 GCA_905371725.1 Leptotrichia sp. oral taxon 215 | reverse complement strand
AAAGATAATCTTCAAAATCCTTTAAAGTGGAAAAATTTAATATTCTTTCCAATTCTCCTATAAATTCCGTAAGTACTTTAACTTCATCTTCATATAGGAATCTTTTTCCATCTTCATTTCCTTCAGCAAATTTATTTAACTGCTCTTTTGAAATATATTTATAATTTTCATTTGCAAAGGACTGAAAAAGATGATACGTTCTTCCCAGACCAAAAGTATTTAAAAAATTATCTGATTTGTATGCACTATACAGTTCCTTTACTTTAAACATGTAAAATTTCTTTCCATTTTCTTTATGAACTGTCCTTACACTTTCCAGAATATTGTATAAAAGTTCCAGAACTTTATATATCTTTGTTTTCTGCATCGTTATTTCAAGATTATATTTTATTTTAGACTGGTTCAGAAGATGATAATCTGTCTCATTGTTTTCAACATTTCCCTGTAAATCATATATTTTGCAGTTATTCACATCCTCTTCTAAAATATTTCTGGAAGAAAGCTTTTTTATCATTCCCAATAGCTGTGCAAATTTATTTTCATATTCATGAATTTCAATATTTACACTGAAATTTCTTTCAAATTCCTCTTTCTCAGGCAGTGAAAAGCTATCTTTTATCTGGAGTTTTTTCTCATCAAAGTCATTTTTTCCCAGCTGAAGCTTATTTTCAATTTCTATTCCCTTCGATTCAAGAATTTCAATCATTTCTTCTTCAAATGGAGTAAATTTAACTTTATTTATAAAACATATTTTTTTATACTTCTTTATAAAAGCATCTGAGATATTTTCTTTTCTTCTAAGCATATAAGGTAGGATAAGCCCTTTTTCCTGTACTTTTTTTTCTATATTTTTATTTATCTTAATAAGCGTATCAAATGTTTTTTCCTGCCATTTTTCAAGCCCTATTTTTTCTTTATCTGAATAATCTACCTTATATTCCTGCATTTCAGAAAAAAGTGCATAAAAATTGTATGCAATATCTATTGCATCATAATAATTCTTTATTTTCAAATTCTTTTTTATGCTGTCATTCAATGAATTATAGAACAGTACAACCTGTTTTTCTTCCTTTATGACAATTTTATCTGTTTCAAAAAGTTTCTCATAAAAATCATAGCTGTTCATCAGTTTAAAATTATTGAAAATGTTCTGAAATGTTTGTAAATACTCCCTTTTTATTTCAAAAAACGAAGATGAATTTTCAAATACATATAAATTTTCTTCGTTTTTATCAAATTCTTCAGAAAGGATTTCATTCAAATCAGATTTTAAGCCAAGATAAGTTATTTTCATTATAAATTCCTCACTCCTTTTTTAATATTATATACATTATACTTCTTTATCTGATTATTTACAACTGAAATTGCTGACCCTGATTTCCATTTTTACAGTACTTTCATTTCTATATAACTTTTCAGGTATGTAATAAAAAATCAACTCAGTTACCAAATCCTTAAAAAGAATATGGTAAAACCGAGCTGATTATTTTTTATTATCTTATTATCTGAAACAGTATCGCTACAACTAGAAATGCTGTTGCTATCCATTCAGTAAACTTTTCAATTCCTTCTTTTTCCTCGTCTACTATATTGGCATTTTTAGCCAGTCCCTGACTTCTGTCAGGCTGTAACAGGATAACAGCTATCATTATTATAGCTAAAACTACTAAAATTATTACCAGTAAATTTTCTAACATTATTCCTCCTATTAATTTACGGCAAATTATACATTAACTACTTAACTGCAGAATCTCCCGCTTTTACTATTACAGTGAATTTTTCAGGAATTAAGCTTGCTCCTCCAACTAATCCACCATCTATATCTTTTTGAGCAATAAGCTCAGCCGCATTGGCATCATTCATTGATCCACCATACTGAACTGTTACATTTTCAGCCACTTCAGCATTGTACAGCTTTACAAGTAAATTTCTTATAAATGCATGAACTTCCTGTGCCTGTGCAGGAGTTGCAGTTTTACCTGTTCCTATTGCCCATACAGGTTCGTATGCAATTATTACATTTGCCATTTTTTCGGCACATACATCCTTTAATCCACCTACTATCTGCTCTTCAACCACTTTTTCAGTAGTTCCATTTTCTCTTTCTTCCAATTTTTCTCCAACACATAAAATTGGTTTCAATCCATGCTTAAGTGCTGCTTTTACTTTTTCATTAACTATGGCATCAGTTTCCCCATAGTACTCTCTTCTTTCTGAATGTCCTAAAATAACATATTCAACACCTAAATCCTTTAACATTAATGGAGAAACTTCTCCAGTATAAGCCCCACTGTCATTTGCATTCATATTTTCAGCAGCTATTTTTATATTTGATCCAGCTGTTTCTCTTGTTGCTGTTTCTAAAGCTGTAAACGGTACCCCTATAACTATTCCTGCATTTTTCACATCTGCAACTAGAGGTTTAAATTCTGCAAAAAATTCTGCCGCTTCTTTTGCAGTTTTATTCATTTTCCAGTTTCCCGCTACGATTACTTTTCTCATTATTTTTCCTCCATATCATTATTTTTCCTAAATATTTTAACATACTTTACTATATTTAACAATAATATTTATTCAGTATTATTACATTCTGAAAAATATCAGCTTTAAAAACATCTTTTAGACTACTGAACTGTCTTATTTTTTACCTGTCATTTCATTTTTTTCATTTAATTCTGCAAATGCAGTTATTGTACTTGCAAGATTCTGGAAGTTTGCAGGGACAATAATTTTTGTAGCTTGTCCATCTGCAGCTCTTTCAAATGCTTCCATTCCCTTTAATGAAAGTACTTCAGGTGTAGGTTTTGCTTCATTCAGAAGTCTTAATGCTTCCGCTTTTGCCCTCTGAATTGAAAGAATAGCTTCTGCTTCCCCTTCAGCTTCCTTTATGGCCTGTTCCTTTTTCGCCTCTGCTCTCAATATTGCAGCCTGTTTTTCCCCTTCAGCCACTAATATTGCAGATTCCCTTTTAGCCTGTGCTTCAAGTATGTTTGCCCTTTTTTCCCTTTCTGCCTTCATTTCCTTTTCCATGGCAGATCTTATGTCAGCCGGTGGAATTATACTTTTCAGCTCAACCCTGTTTACTTTAATTCCCCATGGGTCAGTAGCTTCATCAAGCTCAACCCTCATATTTGTATTTATTACATCTCTCGAAGTCAGTGTCTGGTCGACAGTCATGTCTCCGATTATATTTCTCAATGTTGTTGCAGTAAGATTTTCAATAGCTGATATTGGTCTTTCAATACCGTAAGTATATAGTTTCGGATCAGTTATCTGAAAATATATTATTGTATCGATCTGCATAGTGGCATTATCTTTTGTAATTACCGGCTGAGGTGGAAAATCCACAACCTGCTCTTTCAATGAAACTACTCTTGCAACCCTGTCAAAAAACGGATTTATAAAGTTCAGTCCTGATGACAGAGACTGATCATATTTTCCTAATTTTTCAATAATATAAACTCTTGATTCAGGAACAATCTTAATAGCCTTAAATATTATTATTAAAGCTGCTACTAATATTATTATTCCAAATGGTAATAAAAGAAACATATCGATCTCCTCCTAATTTTTTATTTTAATTATTTTTTCTGCTATTATTTTCTTTCAAGTATAATTTTATTTCCTTCAAAACTTTTTATTCTAACAATATCTCCTGCCTTAAAAAATTCCTCACTTGTTGCTGTCCATATTGAACCTTTAAACTTCACTTCATATTCTTTTTTTGATTTGTCAGTATTTACAACTTTTTCAATCTTAATTTCAGAACCTTTCATCTGAGAACTGAAATTTTTGTCTGTCTTCTGAATATATTTTCTCAGGACAGGTCTTGTAAATATTACAAAAATCAATGAAAATATCGCAAAAATTACAAATTCAATAGTAGGATTATTTATAAATCCTGCCAGCAAAGTTACAATTAAAGCTGCAAGAGCCAGCCATATTGTCACAAGACCAGGTATAACAATTTCAAGTAAAGCAAAAACTGCCGTAGCAATTGCCCAAAACATAGCTCCCATTTAAAATTCTCCCTCCCGGAAATTAATCCATTCGTAAGTTTTTTGTTTTTATGTACTCCATATGTTCTGTATAAATTTTCTACTATATTATACTACATTTTTCAATTTTTTTAAAGATTAATAAATTTAGCAACAATAGCAGAAATATAAAACTTCATTGAAAATTTCATCATTTTCTCCAAATTATTTATACAAATTTATAGATTCCCTAAATTTTGCAATTTTTGTTTCAAGCTCTTCCTTAATTGCATTTTCCTTATCTACGACAGCCTGAGGGGCTTTTGCCAGAAACGCCTCATTGGAAAGCTTTCCTAAAACCTTATCCAGTTCCTTCTGAGTTTTTTCTATATCTTTTTCAAGCTTTGCAATTTCCTTTTCCTTGTCTATAAGATCAGCAAGTGGAACGTAAATTTCAGTAGTTTCAACAAGTCTAAATCCTACAAATTCAGGAATTTCAACATTAGGTGTAAAATCATATTTTTCAATATTTGCAAGCTTATCTAAAATCTTAGGATTGTGCTCTAGTATTTTCTTTTCAGATTCATTGACTGTCTTAAATATTACTTCTATTTTCTTTGAAGGGGAAACATTATTTTCTCCTCTTATGTTTCTTACAGCTGTTACTACTTCCTTCAGATAGTCAAATTCCTTTTCTGATTCAACACTTACTAAAGCCTTGTCTTCCTTAGGAAAATCTGAAAGCATTATAGTAGGTTCATCTATTTCAAGTTTCTGCCATATTTCTTCTGTAATGAATGGCATAAATGGATGAAGCATTTTCAGTCCATTATCCAGAACATGCTTTAATACCCACTGGGCAGTCACCTTGTCTGTACCTTCTCCGCCATAAACTCTCGTTTTAGCGATTTCCACATACCAGTCACAGAAATCTCCTCTGAAAAATTCATAAGCTATTTTTGCCGCACTGTCAAGCTCATATTTTTCCATGCTCTCATTTATAGCCTTTGAAGCTGACTGAAGCTTTGACAATATCCATCTGTCTTCCAGCTTAAATTCCAAATCCATTACAGATACTTTATCATCAAAATCTTCAAGATTGGATAATACAAATCTTGATGCATTCCATACCTTATTTGCAAAAGTTGATCCCATTTCAAGAAGTTTTTCTGAAAAATGTATATCCTGTCCCTGTGATGTATTGTAAAGGAAACTGAATCTTATTGCATCAGCTCCATATTTATCTATAAGATCCAGAGGATCAGGTGAGTTTCCTAGGGATTTACTCATCTTTCTTCCCTGTTCATCTCTTATAAGACCATGTAAATATACATAGTCAAAAGGTATCTCATCATTTATGTATAAACTCATCATTACCATTCTTGCTACCCAGAAAAACAGTATATCTGCTCCTGTTACAAGTACATTTGTTGGAAAGAATTTTTCAAGATCCTTTGTTTTGTCAGGCCATCCCATTGTGGAGAAAGGCCATAAAGCTGATGAAAACCATGTATCAAGTACATCTGTCTCTTCCCTTAACGGAACATCTTTGCCAAACTTTTCCCTTGCCTGAGCTTTTGCTTCTTCTAAATCCCTGGCTACAAATATTGAACCATCTTCTGCATAATAGGCAGGTATTCTGTGTCCCCACCAGATCTGTCTTGAAATTGTCCAGTCCCTTATATTTTCAAGCCAGTTATAATACACTTTTTCCCATCTTTTTGGAGTTATCTGTATTTTACCATTTTTTACTACTTCCAGAGCTCTCTCAGCAAGAGGTTTCATTTTTACAAACCATTGTGTAGACACTCTTGGCTCAATTATTGAATCACATCTGTAACAGTGACCAACTGCATTTTTGTGTTCCTTCACTCCTACAAGGTATCCCTCTTCCTCAAGGTCTTTCAAGATGGCCTTTCTTGCTTCAAATCTTTCAAGCCCACAATATTTTCCACCATTTTCATTTACTTTTGCATCTTCCGTAAATATATTCAGAAAAGGAAGTCCTGTTCTTTTTGCCACTTCAAAGTCATTAGGATCGTGAGAAGGTGTCATTTTAACTACTCCCGTTCCAAATTCCATATCCACATATTCATCAGCGACTACAGGTATTTCCCTATTCATCAATGGTAGTATTACTTTTTTTCCTATTATATTCTTATATCTTTCATCGTTAGGATTTACAGCTACACCTGTATCTCCAAGCATTGTTTCAGGTCTCGTTGTAGCAATTACAACATATTCATCACTGTCTTTTACAGGATATCTTATTTCCCATATTTTCCCGTTTTTTTCAAAGTGATTTACTTCGTCATCTGCAAGGGCAGTTTTATCATGTGGACACCAGTTTACAATGTATTCTCCCCTGTAAATCAGACCATCATTGTAAAGTTTTATGAAAACTTCCTTTACAGCTCTTGAAAGTCCTTCATCCATTGTAAATCTTTCTCTTGACCAGTCAGGAGAAACCCCCAGTTTTCTTAACTGTCTAGTTATAAGTCCACCATGTTTTTCTTTCCATTCCCACGTTTTTTTCAGAAATTTATCTCTTCCGATTTCTTCTTTTGAAGTTCCCTGTTCCTTAAGCATTCTCTCAACTTTGTTCTGAGTGGCAATTCCTGCGTGATCCATTCCTGGAACCCACAAAGTATCAAATCCGCTCATTCTTTTATATCTTATTATTGCATCCTGAATAGTGTTATCCAGCATATGTCCCATATGAAGTATCCCTGTTACGTTAGGAGGTGGGATAACTATTGAATAACCTGGCTTTTCATCATTGTGCTGTGCACTGAAGTAGCCATTTTCTTCCCATATTTTATACCATCTGTCTTCTATTTCAGTTGGCGAATAAACTTTATCCAGTTCTTTTTTCATATTTTTCTAATTTCTCATAGTTTCAGAATAATCCTGAGAAATTCTTTACCTCCAATCCTTTTATATTATATTTCCTGTTACGATTAAATATTTTCAATATGTATCTAACTGTTTTTCATCATAATTACTGCATTCTGATTATTTCCATAATAATTTTTCCTTACCGATATTTCTTCAAAACCATTCTTTTTATACAGTTTTATTGCTTTCTCATTGTTTTCGTTAACTTCTAGAAATATTTTCCTTCCATTTTTACAAAAAATATCAGCTGTATAATTCAGCAGCATATTTCCATAGCCTTTTTCCTGTTTTTCCTTCAGTACAGCTATCTCAAAAAGGTCAATACTGTCAAGGGTATCATAAAATACTGCATAGCCTGATATTTCTGAAGTTTCTTCCTCACTCAAATAGAAAACACTGTACAAATCATTATTCAAAATTTCTAAAAAATAAGTTCCATTTTTCTTTTCTTCAAAATTTTCATTGTGAATTTTTGTGAGTTTTTCAACTATTTCAGAAGATGCAGCGCCTGTTTCAATTTTTATTATATTAGTCCCAGTCTGTTTAATGGCCACCATCTGAACAGCAACTTTCCTTTTATTCTATCTTCTGAAACATATCCAAAAAATCTTGAATCAAGACTGTTTGTTGTATTATCTCCCATAGCAATATAATAGTTCTTATCAAGAGTTACCGTTTCACCTTTTAATAGCTTCAAAAACAGTGCATCATTATATTTCAAATCCATTATAGGAAGTACAGTTTCCTCTCTTCCTTCCACTTTAAGAAAAAATGTATAGTATACATCGTATTTTGGATTTCCTTCCTCATAATGATCTTCATTTCCTATTATATCCTTAAATCCTTTATCTGTACCTATTCTAGTTAAAAACTCCCGCGGAGTCAAAAATTTGTAATTCCCATCACCATATCCTGACCAGTCAGTTGCCGTAACAAAATTATCTGAAACTGTTTTCACCACTCCTTTTGGTACCATTACTAATTTATCAATTTTTATTTTATCACCTTTTTTAGGAATGTATATTTTGCTGTCTAATAAAAAACCATCTTTACTGTAAGGTCTGTTCAGTTTTTCAGCTTTTTTATCGTCTAAATAAATATTTCCTGCTTCAATATTTGATACTCTGGCATTTCCTGTTTCATCCATCGTTGACGGATCTGTAAGATCCATTCCCTGCATATCTTTAATCTGTAGCGTCTGACCAGGTTCTCCTGTCAGCCTTTTAGTGTACATAAGTTTATCTGACATAGGTTCCTTAAATGCCACGATATCATTCACTTTTGGAGATGTAAACTTGTATTTTATCATATTAGCAAAAACTCTATCTTTTATTTTTATTGTTTCTTCCATTGATCCCGTAGGAATTACATAATTCCCAAGATAGAAAGTCTGTATAAGAAGTACAAGTACTACTGCCATTATTGACATATCTACTCTATGAAGGGCTTTCCCAAAACTGCTTCTACGTTTCTTTTCAATTTCTATTCTTCCTTCGAGATTTTCCATTGTAATTTTTTTACCGCTATTCTTTTTATTTTCCTTTAATTCCTCCATAAGAGTTCTTTCTGTAATTTCTTTTTTAGAAGGACATCTAAACAAAAATATGAGAATTACTGCCAATATCGCGTTTATTACTAAGAAAATATAAAATTTTACATCCATTATATTAAACATTAGACGACCAAGAATAAGCATCACAATATTTCCCATAAATATCCATTCATGCTGTTCACGAAATACAAGAAATAAAGCATTCAATGCAAATATCCCATATACACCTATTATTTTTATTCCTACATTAGCATCTGGTGTCCTATCTGAAATAAAAAAGAAAATGACTGTCACTATTAATCCTATTATGGTAATAATGTTTCCTATCATTACATTTTTTTCATTTTTTTCCAATGAAATTTTATTCAGTAGCAAATCTTCTTTAGCCTTTATAAAGTCTATAACTTCCTTTTCCTTAAAAAAGAAATATACAAGAAATGCAGCTGTTACTAAATAAAATATTCCCCATAACAATATATTCATTTTTTTCCTTTCTAATAAACAGAAAAAGCTAGCAATTGCTAGCTTATAGCTACTTTCTAATTTCTTTAATTCTAGCAGCTTTTCCTGATAAGTTTCTTAAATAATATAATCTTGCTCTTCTTACTTTTCCTATTCTCTTAACTTCTATTTTTTCAATTAAAGGAGAATTAATAGGTATTATTCTTTCAACACCTACACCTGAAGATACTTTTCTTACAGTGAAGTTTTTAGCTACGCTTCCACCTGAAACTCTAATAACTACACCTTCAAAAATCTGTATTCTCTCTTTATTTCCTTCTTTTACCTTGTAGTGAACAGCTATTGTGTCCCCTGCCTTAAATTGAGGAATATCAGATTTAAGATAATCTTTTTCTACTAATTCGATTAATTTCTCTTTCAAGAAATTCACTCCCTTCTTTACGCGATATTCATTTCATCTATACCGATATTTTTCGGCAGCAACAACAAAAGCGGAATATCCTTTTTAAATGTACGTGATATTCTATCATATTTTTTCAAATTAAACAAGTATAATTTTAAAAAATTTTTGCAGGGGTTACAAAAAGGCAGATACACCAGTGAAATATACTAAAAAATATATTTAGAAGGGCTATTTTTTAAAAATTATAAAGTATTTTTCAAATATTCTGTGAAATTTCTCCCGCTATATTTTCATTCAATTTTTCTTTTATTATTTCAATATCACTGTACTTACCTAAAATATGCATAAATTTCGTAATGGCAGCTTCAGGAGTCATATCATGTCCACTTACTACACCTAGCTTAACAAGCTCTGAACTTGCTTCGTAAATTCCCATTTCCACACTTCCTTCATTACACTGGGTAATATTCAGTACTACTACTCCTGAGTCTATTACAAATTTTAATGCCTTTAAAAATTCCTTATTTTGTGGAGCATTTCCATTACCATAGGTTTTTAAGATTAAGCCCTTCATATTTCCTTTTCCTGAAAAAATATTCATCAGTATTTCCGGATTAAAACTTGGAAAAACATCAAGAATTACTACATTAGTATCCATTTCATAATCTACATAAAATTTTTCTTCAAGTTCAGGCAATTTTAAAAGCCTGTCCTCGTATACTTTTATTTTTGATCCAGCTTCCCCAAGAAACAGATAATTTGGAGAAGAAAATCCGAAATAGTTTGATGTATTCAGCTTTCTTGATCTGTTTCCACGGAAAAGATAATCCCTGAAAAAGACACATACTTCAGGTATTAATGGCAGACTATATTCACTTTTCCCCTTTGGAATTTTATTCTGTCTTTCTATTATTTCAATGGAAGTTAAAAGATTTTGAAGTCCGTCACTTCTGACTTCCCTGATTGGTCTCTGTGCTCCTGTAAGAATAACTGTCTTTCCTAAATTTTTCAGCATAAATGACAGCATACTTGCAGTATAGGCCATTGTGTCTGTCCCATGAAGAATAACAAATCCTTTGTATTTATAGTAATTTTCATCTATAATTTCAGCTATTTCCTTCCATATTTCATGATTCATGTCTGAAGAATCTATAACATCCTTTATTTGTGCATATCCTACATTCAAATTTTCCAGAAACTGATAATTTTTTACAACTTCATTCCATGATTTCGAGGGTCTTAAGGCACTTTCAGGATTATTTTTATCTGAAGGTACCATACTTATGGTTCCCCCTGTATTTATTATGAGAACTTTTTCCTCAGTCATCTATATTTCCTCCATTCTTAAAATTCTGGTTATATTTAAATTTCACATAGCAATTATAACCTGTATTATATCTTTTTCAAATAGAAAAAATCATTTTTTTATAAAAATATAAATTTTACGTAAATTATGATATAATTTGATAACTTAAAAAATATTTTATATAAATCCAATGTAGGGAGTGATTAGTTTATGAAACCTCAGGAACTTTATGAAATAATGTCTAAAATACCTTTATTTAAAGGTTTTAATATAGAAGAAATTAAAGAAATTATGAAAAAACTAAATTTTCAGATTAAAAACTATAAGAAGGGAGAAACTGTTTTTTTCAGAGGTGATGCTCTGGAACAGATTATTATTATTATATCAGGAACTTCTAAAGGAGAAATGCAGAAATTTAATGGAGACACTATAACTATTGACTATATTACACCACATCAGCTTATTGCTCCTGCTTTTATTTTTGGTAGCAATAGAGCTTTTCCTGTTGATCTTATTACTACAGAAAATTCTAAATTTATATTTTTAAATAAAAGAAGTTTTCTTGAAGTCATGCAGAAAGACGAAAGACTTCTCGTTAACTTTCTTGATGAAATTTCAAATAAGGGACAGCTTCTTTCAAAAAGGATATGGTTCAACTTTATAAATAAGACAATAAATGAAAAGGTTCTCAGCTATATCAAGGAAAATCAGAAAGATGGATATATTTCATTTAAACCAAACATTTCAGAACTTGCTAAAAAGTTTGAAGTCACACGACCTTCCCTTTCAAGAGAAATTTCTTCCCTGTGTGACAAGGGAATTCTCACTAAAATTAAAAGTGGAAAATATAAGTTCAACGCTGAAAATATTTAAATAAAAGAAGAAGAGTGGTTGGGGATCCACTCTTCAAGTAACGCTATGAAAAGACAAAAAAGATAAAATCTTTTTTAAAAATAAGTACTAATAAAATATACCCTGATTTTTAAAAAAAGCAATACCTTTTTAAAAATTTTTTCTATTTTTTTCAGTTTAAAGTTTTCTTATCCTATTAAACATTGATATAAATAGCTTTTTCAATTTTTAAAAATTATGGTTCTATAATCTATACTTTCTTTCTTGAGGAAGTATAGATTATAAAAAAGTTCCATTTTGAATGCTGTTTCTCATCTCAATAACTTTATCTGTTATATCCGTTATATTTACAATCCAGTCATTTATATATTTTCTC
>CAJPML010000007.1 GCA_905371725.1 Leptotrichia sp. oral taxon 215 | reverse complement strand
ATGGTGATAAAATAAAGGATTATAATTTATTTGAAAAAAAAATGAAATACGTGTACAATAAAGAGTAATAAATAGAGAAGGGATAAAATAATGAAAATACTGAAAAGTGAAGATTTATCGATGCTGAAGAAATTAAAAAAATACATAAAGAAATATTATTTTATAATAATACTTAACATGGTTCTGGCAATGGTTTCATCGATAGTTTCCGTTTCTCCGCTGATTCTTGTAAAAAGATTGGTTGATCAGGGAATTTTAGGAAGTAATGAGAAAGATATACTTTATGCAGCAGGAGGAATGATATTTCTTGCTGTAATAGGAGCCGTCTTAATTTATTGGAATGGTATACTTTCAGTTATTATATCATCTTCAATTTATAAAAATATAACTGATGATTTATACGTTAAAATACAGTCATTGGATATGGAATATTTTTCAAGGACAAAAATTGGAGAACTGATGACAAAAGTGTTAAATGATCCAAGTAATGTAAATTATTTGATTATAGAGAGTTTTAACCTTCTTTCTGAAGTATTTAGAGCAATTGTGTGCCTAATAATAGCCTTTTATAAAGACTGGAAGCTGACATTAGGAGTTTTAGTTATTGCACCGATTTTACTCATTACAGTGAAAAAATACTCAGGAAAATTAAAAAAATCAGGAAGAGCAAGACAGGAAGCTACAGGGATACTAAATTCAAAATTACAGGAAACATTATCAGGAATAAGAGTAATAAAAGCTTTTGCAATGGAAAAGGAAGAAATAAGGGACTTCAGGAAGAAAAGTCTGGAACTGAAAAAAGTAGCTTTGAAAAGTGCCAGATACACATCAAAATCAAGTGCAATTTCTGAGGCGCTGAATTATATTATGGTAGCAATGTTGCTTATGTTTGGAGGATTCAGAGTATTAAGAGGAAATCATTTTACTACAGGAGATTTTATAACTATAGTAGGTGCTATTTCATCAATGTATACACCTGTAAAAAGGGCAATAAGCAGATACAATGAAATAAGCATAAACATCCCTTCAATAGGAAGAATATTTGAAATTCTGGATGTTGTTCCTGAAATAGAAGATGCACCTGACTGTATCAAATTTGCAGAATTTAAAAGTGATATAACATTTGAAAATGCTGATTTTAGATATAAGGACAGTGATGAAAAAGTTCTGAAGAATATAAATTTGGTTGCAAAAAAAGGCGAAACAGTAGCTCTTGTAGGAAATTCAGGTGGAGGAAAGTCTACTTTAGTAAATTTGATACCGAGATTTTTTGATGTTACCAGTGGAAAAATAATGATAGATGGTATAGATGTAAAAAATTATAAAATAAAAAGTTTACGAAAAAAAATAGGAATTGTTCCACAGGAAACTTTTCTTTTTGGAGGAACGGTACTTGAGAATATAAGATACGGAAATCAGCATGCTACTTTTGAAGAAGTTATAGAAGCAGCAAAAAAAGCCAATGCACATGAATTTATAGAAAAACTGGAACAGGGATATGAAACAGAAATTGGTGAAAGAGGAGCAAAACTGTCAGGAGGGCAGAAACAGAGAATATCAATTGCCAGGGCAATACTTGAAAATCCACAAATACTTATTTTGGATGAAGCAACAAGCGCCCTTGATAATGAGTCTGAAAAACTAGTTCAGGATGCACTGGAAGAACTTATGAAAGGAAAAACAACATTCGTCATTGCACATAGACTTTCCACAATAATAAACAGTGACAAAATAGTTGTTATACAGCAGGGAGAAATCAAGGAAATAGGAACTCATGAAGAGTTACTGGATAAAGATGGTATATACAAATCGTTATACAATAAAAGTTTTAAAAATTAAAAAAATTAGGAGGAAAAAATGAAAAATGCAAAAAAAGTAATATTATTTTTAGGGGCAATCTCACTGGTTGCATTTGGAAGTTTTAGCACAATAGGAAATAAATCAAATAAAAACACAGTATCAGAAGTTAAGGAAAAGGGAACTGATAAAAAGGAAAATAAAAAAGTTGATGCAGTGGCAGAAGCAGTAGAAAATAACGGACAGGCACAAAATCCATCAGGAGGACAGCCTGCAGCAGAAGTAACAGTTGTTGAAGGAACTGCTCAAGAGCAGCCTGTGGAACAAGTTGCACATAATAAGCAATCACAGAAAAAAAATAAAAAATCTGTTCAGAAAAATACAAAGACAAAATCTGAAGTAAAAGAAAATGCTCCTGCAGAAGTAGCACCGGTAGTGAAGGAAGCACCTAAGGCTGAGACTAAGGTAGAAGCTCCTGTTAAAAAGGCTGAAACAAAATCAGAACCTGAGGCAAAAGAAAAATCTTCATCAAGCAGCAGTGATTAGGTGAATGAAAATGAGTAGAAATTATAAGGTTCAGACCAGATTTTTATTTCATACAAATATAAAAATAAAAATACCTGAAGATTATTATACAGAAACAGTTTTTGATGAACTGTACAGCATACTCGAAGATGTAAATGAAAAATATAACTCCTACTCTGAAAATTCTTTTATTGATAGAATAAACAGAAACAACGGTAATTTTGTAGAAGTAAATGAAGAAATGATTGAGATTCTTGAAAGAGTTGTATATTTTTCAGATATGATGAATGGTGAATATGATATTACAATAATGCCATTAATAAAACTTTGGGGATTTTATAAGAAATCAGATGTCAGAATACCTGAAAAGGAAGAAATTGATGAAATAAGAAAATTGATTGATTATAAAAAAATAATAATTGACAGGGAAAGAAAAAGAGTAAAGATAGATGCTGGTCAGGAAACAATAACCGGCTCTTTTATCAAATCCTATGCTGTGGATAAGCTTGTAAAGGAAATGAAAAGAAGAGGAATAGATGATGCAATTGTTAATGCCGGTGGAAGTAGCATAGTGGCAGTCAATCAGATGCCGGAAGATGAATGGATAATTGGCGTTGAAAATCCTGAAAAGGAAAATATATCAGAAAAAAATGAACAGGGTTATGTGACCCAGATATTACTTGATAGTTATAAAGAAAAAGATGACGAAGACTTATTTGATATAAAAATTTCAGATGAATCATATTGTACTTCAAATCAGGGGAACACCTTTGTTGAAATAGATAATCAGAAATACGGTCACATATTGAGTCCAAAGACAGGTTATCCAGGAAAAAATAAACAGATAGGAATAGTTACGAAAGAAGCTTTTGTAGGAGATATGATTTCTACAGGACTTTATAACCAGAGCCCTGAAAAGTTTTTTGAAATACTGGACAGGTTAAACAGGGAAATAAAAGTAGAAGGATATATGATAGATGAAAAAGGAAAAATCCATTATTCAAAAGGATTTTGGAAATATGTTGTTAATGAATAGTAATATAAAAAACGGAGAGAAAAGGAATTAATTAAATGAAAGATATTATAAATGAAAAAATGAAAATAGAATCAATGAAGCATATTACTAAGAAAACAGGTCTTGCAACATTGAAAGATCCTGAGTTTTTTTATGTTCCGTTATCTCAACATATAGGACAGGTGGCAAAGGAAACAGTAAGTAAAGGTGACTATGTTCACCGTTATGAAAAAATAGGGGAAGTTTCAGGAAAAGTTTCGTCAATGATTCATTCACCTGTTTCAGGAAAGGTTATAGATATTGTAAATAGTCTAATTGCCAACGGAAAAGAAGTTAGAACAGTTGTAATAAGAAATGATTTTCAATATAAGGAGATTGAAACTGAAAAAAGAAAAATAGAAGAAGTTGGAAGATTTAGAAGGGATGAGCTTCTTGAAATTATAAAGCAGGCAGGTATTGTAGGTGAAGGTGGAGCACAGTTTCCAACTTATGTAAAATATGATATAGGATATAAAAAAATTGATACATTCATATTAAATGGAGCTGAATGTGAGCCATATCTTACGGCAGATTATACAATAATGTCAAATTATATGGAAGATCTGCTGGGAGGAATAAAAATTATCGAAAAGCTTATAAGACCTCGGGAAATTATAATAGGGATTGAAGAAGAAAATATGGATATTGCAGAACATATTGCAAATATTCTGAAGGAAAGAAGAATGTTCAATATAAAAGTCCATGTACTGCCGACAGCCTATCCTCAGGGAGGTGAGCTACAGCTTATAAGAAGTGTTACCGGAAAGGAAATAAAAAAAGGTGAAATACCTGGAAATCACGGAGTGATTGTGAGCAATGTCGGAACAGTCAAATCGATATATGATGCATTTACAGAAGGAAAACCTTTAGTTGAAAGAGTTGTAACTGTATCAGGTGAAAAAATCAGTACAAGGGGAAATTATCTTTTAAAGATAGGAACTTCCTTAAATCATATAATGGATCAGTTAAATCCTGAAGATAATGCGAAAATTATATTTGGAGGACCGATGATGGGAGAAGAAGTGAATGAGCCTTTGACTCCTGTTGTAAAAGGAACATCTGGAATTCTCTTTCTTTCAAAGGATATAGATTCCGTAAAAAGGGAAAACTGTATTTCATGTGGATATTGCGTAGATGTATGTCCAATGGGGCTGATGCCTATGAAATTCGAGGAAAATTATAGAAAGGAACAGTATGGTAAGCTCGTTACCGTGTATCATCTGGACAACTGTATAGAATGCGGTGCATGTGAATATGTCTGTCCATCAAGGGTACCTTTAATAAAAAGTATAAAAGAGGGAAAAGAAAAGCTTAAAGAAATGGGGGAAATGAAATAATGGAAAATACAATGGAGAATATAATTATAAAACATTACACTCCTCACATCAGAGTAAAGGACAGTGTTCCAAAAGTAATGGGAGATGTAGTAATAGCGTTACTGCCTGCCATATTGGCAAGTGCCGCAGTCTATGGATTTTATCCTCTGCTTGTTATTTTAACATCAGTAATTTCTGCTGTAGTAACAGAGTTTTTATTTTCTGCAATATTTTTTAAGAAATATGATTCGGTACTTAATCTGTCGGCAGTAGTAACCGGAATATTGCTTGCATTGACTCTTGCGCCTTTTACTCCCCTTCATGTAGTTGCATTTGGTGGAGCAATGGCCATAATATTCGGTAAGATGATTTACAGCGGTCTGGGAAGAAACAGATTTAATCCTGCCGTAATCGGAAGGGAATTCATGACTGTGTTTTTTGGAACAGTGATGGCTTCAGGTGCTATCTGGTATAATGAGGAAGCAATGCAGATATCAGGAGTGAAGTTTTTTGGATTTCTAGGAAACTTTTCGTTTTTTAATAATTTAGATTCACTTATATTAAAGTCTTCAGGTGCAATTGGAGAATATTCTGTTATTTTTCTTGTTCTTGGAGGAGTCTATCTGCTTTACAGGGACAGAATCTCATGGCATATTCCTGTAACTTTATTTCTTACAGTATTTGTTGGAATGATAATTTCAAGATTTACAGGTATAAATGCCAGCCTGTCTTTAGGTGGGCTTATGTTATGTGGAATATACATGGCAACAGATATGCCTACCAGCTCATCAACTCCGCATGGAAAAATTTATTACGGGATTATGATGGGAATAGTAGTATTTGTATTCTGGATATTTAAAATCAGAAATGAAACTCTTTCATATGCAATACTTGTACTGAACGGTTTTGTACCTATAATAAACGATACTTTTACACCATTACTATTTGGAGAAGATGCTGAAGAGGTTCAGGGAGAAAAGATAGGAAAAGGAGTAGTTTATGCTTTTGCAATAATTGGAGTGGCCATAGTACTTTCAGTTCTTCATCATTTTGGACTGGTAAAATATCTTCTGTTTATCTATATAATTTATAGTACGGTGATGTTAATAAAATCAAAAGAGATTAAGTAAGTTTTATGAGAGCTCAGACGTCGCTCTCAAACTCTCACTTTCGGCTACAAAATTTTTATATTCAAAAATAATTATTATGCCTATAAAAATGGTAAACTCATTTCATTCGGACAACCATTTTTATAAAGGCATAATTTCATATTTTTTCATAAAATTTTGAATGCCGGGAAAAAAGGAAGTAAGGAGAAAAAATGCAAAGTTTAAAGTTTTTGGATAAGATAGACAGAAATGCTTTAAAACTTGAAAACAAAATATACCGAGGAGCAATTCCTTGGTTTTTGTTATGTTCAGATGAAAAAAAAATTGTATATGTTTCTACATCCAACAGAAATCTTGAAAATTATTACAGCATGCTGGAAAGCTACTCAGGAAGTATGGAAAAAAGACTTTCGATATTTGAAAATACATCTTCAAACAAAGAAGACCTGACAGGAATTAATATAGAAATTCTTGATATATTGAAAAATAGGTCTGATTTTATTTTATTTCTGAATTTACAGATTACACTTGATATTTTTTTTGAAAAGGTTAATTTTCTTGATTTCAGGATAGGGAAAGAATACAGATTTTCAGAAGTAATAGATTTCTTAGTGGAAAATGGTTATGAACAGTCCTATATGCTTGAAAAGAAGGGAGAATTCAGTAAAAGAGGAGATATTCTTGATATATTCCCTCCAAATATGGAAAATCCCATAAGATTTGAGTTTTTTGATGAAGAACTGGAAAGCATAAGGGAATTTGATGTAGACAGCCAGAGATCCCTAAGCAGACTTGAGGAAATAAAAATTTTTGGAAACATTCTGTCAGGAAATAATTATGAACTTGTTGAACTTATAGAGGAGCTGAGGGGGGATGATGTTATTATTGTCCTTGAAAACGAAGAGCTTCTTAACTATAAGATGGAAGAATATATTCTCATTAACAGGGAAAAGGAAAATACATATAGAAAGAGATTTGAAAATCTCAAAAGAAAAGGTTCCATAATTGAAACTGTAAACTTTACTGAAGAACAGATGGAAACTTTTAAGGATAAGGAAAAACTGAATAAGCTGTCAAAAACTAAGAATATACAGCTTTACACTAAAAATTATTCAAAAAAGATGGAAGATTACAGGGACATATATGAAAAAAAACAGATAGAAATTGTAAATTATGAACTGTTTGAAGGATTTATTGTCGGAGACGTTTTTGTGCTTACTGACAGGGAACTTGACGGATATATCTATGAAAAAAAAAGAAAGATAAATAAAGGTATAAAATATAAGAAACCAAATCAGATACTTGTAGATGACTATGTCATACATGTACAGTACGGAGTGGGAATTTACAAGGGAATACAGACTATGGACGGTACAGATTATCTGAAAATAAAGTATGCAGATGAAGATATACTCTATATTCCGGTTGAAAAGCTGAACAGGCTTGAAAAATATGTATCCTATGGGGAAGAACCTAAGCTTTATAAGCTGGGAACAAGAGGGTTTAAAAGGAAAAGGCAGAAACTGGCTGAAGATATTGAAAAATTTGCTGCCGAACTCATTAAAATACAGGCTCAGAGACAAAGTCAGAATGGATTTGTATATCAGAAGGACACAGTATGGCAGGAGGAGTTTGAGTCACTGTTTCCATTTGAAGAAACTGAAGATCAGAAAAAGGCAATCAGGGATGTCAAGGAAGATATGGAAAGTCCGAGAATTATGGACAGAATTGTCTGTGGAGATGTAGGATATGGAAAAACTGAAGTTGCAATGAGGGCAGCTTTCAAGGCAATAGAAAATAATAAGCAGGTGGCACTCATAGCACCTACCACTGTCCTTGCGGAACAGCATTATAAAAGATTCTGCCAGAGGTTTTCAGATTATCCTGTAACAATAGAGAATCTCTCGAGGCTGACACAGGGAAAATCGAAGGAAATACTGAAAAAGCTTAAAAGCGGAATAGTTGACATGGTTATCGGTACCCACAGACTTTTAAGCGATGATGTGGAATTTAAAAATATAGGTCTGCTAATAATAGATGAGGAACAGAAATTTGGAGTGAAGGCAAAGGAAACGTTGAAGAAGAAAAGACAGAAACTAGATGTTCTTACACTTACAGCTACTCCTATTCCGAGAACTTTAAATCTTGCACTGCTTGGAATAAGGGAGATTTCGATAATAGACACTCCGCCTGTTAACAGACTTCCAATTATAACGGAAGTAATAAATGGAACAGATGATGAAATAAAAATAGCCATTTTGAAGGAACTGTCAAGAGATGGACAAGTATTTTACATTTACAATGAAGTAAAAAATATGAAGTATAAGCTGGAAGAACTGAAAAAAATACTTCCAGATTTTGTAAAGATGGAATTTATACATGGACAGTTGCCTCCAAAGGAAATAAAGGATAAACTGAAAAGATTTGAACAAGGGGAATTTGATATCCTTATGGCTTCAACTATAATTGAAAATGGTATAGATGTTGCAAATGCCAATACTATTCTGATAGAGAATTTTACAGGTCTTGGACTTTCACAGGTGTATCAGCTCAGAGGACGTGTAGGTAGAAGTGACAGGCAGGGATACTGCTATCTTCTTAAAACAGGGAGCATAACAAGTAAGGGTAAGAAGAAGGAAGAAAGCATGTACAAGGTGGAAGGAATCAAGTCGGGAGGATTCCAGATTTCCATGGAAGACATGAAAATAAGAGGAGCAGGAGAAATACTGGGAGACAGACAGCATGGAACTATAGAAACTTTTGGATATGATCTTTACATAAAAATGCTTAATGAAGAAATTCGTAAACAGAAGGGCGAATACAAGGAAAAACTTGAAAATGTGGAAATTATTCTGGATGAGAAGGGGTATATTCCTGAAAGTTATATTCAGAGGGAAGAAAGGCTCAACATATACAAAAGGTTTGCAATAACGGAGTCCTATTCTGAACTGTCTGAACTTGTTACGGAAATAAAGGACAGATTTGGAAAAATACCTGAGGAAACAATAAATTTTATATTCAGCGTAAAGTTCAAAATTTTTGCTGAGTTGAATCACATACATAAAATAGAGGAAAAATCAGAAACATTTGAACTTTATTTTGAAAAGGAAGGAACAGAAGACAGAATATCTGAAATGTCTAGGAAATTCGCATGGAAAGATATTTCAGAAAAGTATGACAGCCTTCTTATCAAGGAAAAGTCAAAAATTTCTGAACAATTTATTGTAAAGGAAGTTTCCAAGGAAGAATTAAGAAGATATGTTAAAAATATAGAATAATAACATATAATAAAATAACTATATATAGAATATTAAAAAGATATGCTATTAAATGAAGTATGATGAAAATGTGTATGTTGGGTAAAGTATAATGGAAAGCAAAAATATATAAAAATCTGTTACTAAAATAGGAAAAATATGATAAAATATAAGCATACAGATAAAAAATGGAGGATGAAATGAAAAATAAAATTAAATTAGGAATAATAACAATAATGTGCACACTTGCATTGGCATGTGGTGAGACAAAACCATCAGGAAAGGTTCTTTTTGAGTCACCTGATAAAAAAGTAAAAGTATATGAATCAGAAGTAAATAATGAAATACAGAAAAATCTGTTTGCACAGGGATTAAAGGAATCAGATATACCAAAAGAACAACTTGAAGCTACAAGAAAAAATATTATACAGAGCATAGCATTGACAAAGGCGATGGCAGTTGAAGCCAGAGCTAAAAAACTTGACAGTGATAAAAAATATACAGAAAGCTTAGAGCTGACAAAAGATGGAATACTTGCAGAACTTAATGTTGCTGATCAGGGAAATAAAGTAAATGTAACAGATGATGAGGCAAAAAAATATTATGATGCAAATCCAGCAGCATTTACAAGAGCTGACGATATTGTAAAACTACAATTACTAGGAATAAATTCAGGAGATCAGGCAAAGGCAGATGCAGCATTAAAAGAGGCAGTTGCCAATCCAAATAATTTCACGGAAGTTGTAAAAAAATATTCAGAATTACCTAATTCAGGTACAGGTGAAACAAATGATCTTCCTTTAACTGAACTTGCAAAAACACATGCAGCTATAGCTGAAGCAGTTAAAAATGCTCAAAAAGGACAGGTTATAAACAGTATCATAAAAATTGAAAATGAATGGTACATTGTAAAAGTTTTAAATAAAGAACCTAAAGGGCTTGTAGCATACGATCAAGTAAAAGAAATACTGAAGAATCAGATGAAAGCAAAAAAAAGACAGGAAGCACAGGAAAAATATATACAGGAAATAACTGGAAAATACAACATAAAATAGTTTATGAAATGAATTAAAAATTATTATTACAGGAGGCCTGTATGAAGTTTTTAAAATTTTTATTGGTTCTATTTTTGATGTTTTTGGTTGTAGTAACAGGTGGAGTTATTTTCTCTGATAAAATAGTTTATAATATGACCAAAACAAAAAATTCTGAATTTAAAAATTTAAAATATTCAATAAAAGATAATGAGATAACGTTTGATAATTTTTTGCTAAATGGAAGAGAACTCGGAAAAGGAAAAGCTAAAATTTCTTTTATAAGAAAAGGCTTTCTTGGATTAAACCTTAAATCATCATTATCCGAAATGAAACTTGAAAATGTGGATTTAAAACAAATTTATGATGCTCCAAATAACCAGATAGATTTTTTTGTAAAAAAAATAGATATACCTGCAGATAATAAAACTATTGAAAAAACAACAGAAGAATTTGTTAAGGAAACAACTGAGGAGCTGGGAAGAGTAAGTTTAAACACAGATAATTTTATTAATGTAAAAATTAGAAATAATATTTTAAATACTAATAAGATTAAAGCAGATTACAATAGCTCGACAGATTTAAAAAATAAGTCACAGAAAATAATGGAACTTGACAGGGAAGTAAAATCTGTTACAGAAATGATTAATACTGAAAAGCAGAATATCGAAAATTCCATATCTAAAATAGAAGTAGAAAGAAATCTGATGCTGAAAAATGTGTCACAGGAACTGAATAAACTGGAAAAAACGATTTCTTTAAATGATATAAATAATATTAACTCCTATATTTTTATGGATAATGGTGAAAATATAGTTCAGTCATTAAATAAAACTTTAAAAATAGTTAACCTTATTAAAGAAATAAAAGAAGCACCAATAACAATATCTGACATAGATATAAATAATGGAACTGTTAAAATTAATGGACTTGATGGAAAAAATTCTGTTTCAGGTGAAATAAAACTTGAAGATATTCCTGGAAAAATAACTGTAAAATCATTGGATGAAGGATATGGAATAGATTATAACCAGGATAAACTGACAATACATACATCCTACAATAAAAAGATAATTTCCGTCATAGAATATGTAAAAGACAGTATACTGGAAGGTAAATCAATAAAACTGGTATCAAGACTAATTTCTGAAAATGATAACTTTCAAAATATAAGTGAAACTACGTTATCAGATGAGGAAAAAACATTGCTTATTGAAAAAATAAAGAATTTAGAGCAGACTAGGTATCAGGAAATAATGACAAAATATGATGAACAGACAAAAAATATTGAGAACCTTATAAAAACAGTTTATGATAGGAAAGCTGGGTTAGAACAGATACAGAGAGAGCTAATTTCTTTGAATACAATGATAAATCTTCCTGAAACTTCTGTAACTCCAGTAAGTACAGAAAATCCATCGGCATCAGAAGCTTCAGAAGTGAATAAAACTATTAATAATCTAAATACACAGAACGCTGCATCTGAAAATCAGCAGCAGGGAAGTAATAAAAACACTCTAAATGATGCGGCTGAAAAATTAAAGGAAATTTTTGAAAAAAAAGATAACAAAAAATAGAAGGTTATAATAATGAGACTTGATAAATTTTTAAAAATTACAAGAATAATAAAGCGAAGAACAGTTGCCAAAGAACTGGCAGATAATGGAAATATATCAATAAATGGTGAAGAGAAGAAATCTTCTTACAATGTAAAAAAAGGAGATATTCTGGATATAAAATATTTTAATAAAAATATTAAGGTTAGAATTAAAGAACTTCCACCAGAAAATCTTAAAAAAGATTTTATTGATGAATATATTGAAATAATAAACTAAAAAATTTTGAAAAAATCTAAAATGAAACTAAATTATATAAAGGTATAATAGGTGTTATTTTTCATACATCTAGGT
>CAJPML010000006.1 GCA_905371725.1 Leptotrichia sp. oral taxon 215 | reverse complement strand
ACCAACCACCTGCTGATTACAAGTCAGCTGCTCTACCAGATGAGCTAAAGCGGCACAATATTTACCTTTATAGGCAAGTCGAATTAATGGCGGAAGTGACGAGACTCGAACTCGCGACATCTTGCGTGACAGGCAAGCACTCTAACCAACTGAGCTACACCTCCATAAAAATGGTGGTCACAATTGGGCTCGAACCAATGACCCCCTGCTTGTAAGGCAGGTGCTCTCCCAACTGAGCTATGCGACCGTCTCATTATCCAACTTATTATTGCTATTATTAAATTGTGGTACACCCTAGGGGGATCGAACCCCTGTTGCCGGGATGAAAACCCGATGTCCTAACCACTAGACGAAGGGTGCACATTTATTTTTCTGTGTATTTCTCTCACAGACAAGAATTATAATATCATAATTTAGATGTTATGTCAACAACTTTTTTTATTTTTTCTTACTTTTTTCTTATTTATTTGCTATTTGCCCTCTAAAATGTTATAATTCTGCATATTAATTTAAGGAGGTAACTATGAAATTTTTTGATTACATAAAACGCTTTTTTATGTTTACATTAAAGGAGATATACTCATTTTTTCTTAAACTATCTTTACTATTTTTAGTTTTTTTCATTTTTATTACTTCTATGATAACTTATTTTACATTTAAAGACAAAAATAGTCATAAATTTAAAAATTATAACTATGTTCTCTTTAATGTATCACAAGTAACAGAAGATAAAATAATTGGAAAAGGATTATTTTCTGGTTCTGAAAAATACAATATTTCTTTTATGGATATATTAAACAGTCTTGACAGCATTAAAGAAAATAAGGATATAAAAGGTATTGTAATTGCTCTAGATCAGGTTGATCTTTCCTCTGCAAATATAGAAGAACTTAACAAAAAATTTGCTGAACTTAAGAGAAATAATAAAAAAATCTATGCATATGGAACATACCTTGAGAACCAGAACTATCCTTTGGCAACTATAGCTGATGAAATTATTATGATACCTTCAGCTTCTGCAAATGTTACATTGACTGGATATAATTATACAAATTTATACTATAAAAAATTACTGGATAATTTAGGTGTAAATATGGAAGTTGTAAGAATAGGAAACTATAAATCCTATGGTGAAAATTATATAGGTGACAAAATGTCAGATGAATTAAAGACTGAATTAACAAGAATTTTTGATAACAGATATGACAAATTTATTAATAATATTGCAAAAATGCGTAAAATTGATAAAAATACTTTAGATAATGACATAGTAAATGGTAACAATACTTCACTTACTCCGTTTGCAGCAAGGGATAAAAAACTGGTAGATAAACTTGAAGGCTTTCAGGAACTTACCCAGAGACTTGGAATAACAGATGAGAAAATGGTAGATATATATGATTATTATGAAGATCATAGTAGCGAAATAGAAGCTAAAAATAAAGGTAATGATGCCATTGCCGTAATTTATGCAGAAGGGGCTATTATAGATGATTCAACGGCTAATGACAACACTATCTCTATTGCACCTGATAATATTGCCATTAAGCTTGAAAAAGCTCTTGAAACTAAAAATTTGAAAGGAATAGTATTAAGAGTCAATTCTCCAGGAGGATCTGCACTTGCTTCAGAAATTATATATCAGACTTTATTAAAAGCAGGTGTTCCGATATATGTTTCAATGTCTGAAACTGCAGCATCAGGTGGTTACTATATTTCAATGGCAGGTAACAAAGTTTTTGCAGACAATGCTACAATTACAGGTTCAATAGGAGTTGTTTCAATGATACCAAAATTTTACAATGCACAAAATAAATATGGTGTTACAGCAAACTCTATTTCAAAAGGAAAGTATTCTGATATGTATAATCCATTTACTCCACTGACTGAAGAAACTAAAACTAAGATTTCTGAATCAATGCTTTCTACTTATAAAGAATTTAAATCAAGGGTTTCTGCCAGCAGAAAAATAGATGATACAATACTTGAAAATTATGCACAGGGAAAAATCTGGCTAGGAGATGAAGCGAAAAACATTAAACTTGTCGATGAAATTGGTGGACTTGAAGAAACAATAAATGCAATGGCAAGAGATCTTAAATTAAAAGAAGGCTACAGAGTAGAAAACATATATACCGAAATCAGTTTTCAGAAAACATTGAAAATGTTATCTTCATTTGTTCTTGAAAAAGTCAGTCTGACTTCACAAATACAGGCAAGACTTCCAAAAAGTGCAAAACTTTTTGATGAATATAAATTGATTGAAGACAATCAGAATAGACCAATGTATTATTTACCATATAAACTCGAATTTTAATAATTAATTACAATATGAAATAAAATGGAACTAGCTAGGAATAAAAGAAACTGTCCCATATTTTAAAAATATGAAAACCATATTTATTGATTTACTAGAGTTTCACTTATACAAAACAGTCATTCATAAAGAAAAAGTCAAAATTTACCTAAAAAAAATTAGGTTGTTGACTTTTTCTAAATTTATTTCTTGTTTTGTATTTTGAAATTCTAAATAATTCATAAATATAGTTTTTACATTATTTTTCAATTTTTTTAAGACAGTCCCTTCTCCTGAAATTCAGTTCCATTTTTTCATAATTATCTGTTTAATTCTTTAAAAATATCTCAGCAAGTTTTTTTGCTTCACCATCTTCACTATTTTTCCCTACTGTTTCAAAATCTTCCGGCAGCATATCCTTCAGTCTGTATATGGCATTTCCCATTGCAAAACCCTTTCCTGCCATTGTGAGCATTTCATAGTCATTTTCACCATCGCCAAAACTGACAGCATCCTTTATATCTATCCCATCTCTTTCCAGAAGAAATTTTGCAGCATTTGCCTTATTTGCAGTTTCTGAAAAAAATTCTGCACATCTTTCATCTGCAAATGCTACTGCCACTTTTCCACCTGTTTTTTCAATAATTTCCTTTTCAAGTTCAACTAAAGCTTCGTGTTCCCCTATAAAAAATATTTTCTGTATTTCCAGTTCTTTTAACTCATCTTCTGAGACTTCCTTAGGAAGTTCAGGAAAATGTTTTCTTTCTTCTTCTGATATACATTCTAATGCCCCTATTGGTACGAGCCATTCTTCTCCTGAAAATACATTCATGAAAATATTTCCTCCATATTTTCTGTAATCTATTTCCATAATCTTCTCTACTTCTTCCTGTCCCAATAAATCTTCGAATACAACTTTTCCATTTTCATCATTTATCCTTGCACCATTTGCAGAAATAAGTGGTATTGTTATTCCCAGTTCATTCATTACAGCTTTTGCCAATCCATAGTTTCTTCCTGTCGCTATATAGAACTTTATTCCTTTATCTATTAATTCTCTTACTGTTTTCCTTGTAAAATCAGACACTTTGCCTTTTTCATTAAGCAATGTTCCATCCAGATCACTTATTACTGCCTTATACATACATTCCTCCCATTTTTTTAAACAAATAATTTTGCTAGTTCTTCCATAAATTCTTCTTCAGTAAAAGGCTTTGATAAAAATCCTTTTACTCCTGCTTCTTTTCCCATTCTTACATAATTCTGAAAAGTTATCATTGTACTGCAGAGCATAATTTTGGCTTCAGGATCATAATCCCTTATTATTTGTGCTGCTTTTAATCCATGAAGTCTTGGCATATTAATATCCATTGTTACTATCATCGGCTTAATCTTTTTATACATTTCTATAGCTTCCAGTCCATCTCCGGCTTCATAGACTTCATACCCCTGATCTGTCAGGATTTCCTTTATATCTGCTCTTATATATGCTGTATCATCCACAACTAATGCTATTTTATTCATAATTCCATCTCCCTTCAGATTTTTATATAAATTAACTTACTTTAACATTTTATAATATTTTTACAAAAATAATTCGACTAATTTTTTTGCTACTCCATTATCTGCATTTGTTTCAACTGTTTCATTTTCAGGAAGAGCTTCTTTCAGCCTGTACAAAGCATTTCCCATCACGTAACCTTTTCCAGCTTGTTTTAAAAGATTATAGTCATTACATCCATCTCCAAAAGCTACACTGTCCTTCAATGTCAGTCCATCCTTTTCAAGCAGAAATCTTGCCGCATTTGCCTTGTCACTTTCTTTACTGAAAATCTCCAGGCAGTGTTCCAGAACAAATGCAATATTTACTTCTCCCTTTGTAATATTTTCTATTTCTTTTTCCAGTTCCAATAGCTCGTCATGTTCTCCAAGAAAAAATATTTTAGTAAATTCCTTTGTTTTAAGTTTTTCTAGTGTAGTAACTTCCGGAAAAAAAGTTCTTTTAGGATTTATTTTCATATAAAATTCTCTTCTGTCTTCCGTTACATACCAGTCATTTCCAGAATAGACATTTAAAACTATACTTTTTCCCTTCTTCTTATAATCTATATCCAGTATCGAATCAGAATATTTCTTTTCCAGATTATTAACATATATTTCCTTGCCTTCTTCATCAAGTATTCTTGCTCCGTTAGAAGTTATAAGAGGAATTTTCAGTCCCAACTTATCCATTATATCCTTTGCCCCTGAATAGCTTCTTCCAGTCGCTATATAAAACTTTATTCCTCTGTTTATTACTTCTGATACTGTTTCCTTCGTAAATTCATCTATTGCGTGATTTCCATTAAGCAATGTTCCGTCCAGATCACTCACTACCGCCTTATACATTAAATTATACCTCCTGTCTATCAAAAGATTTTATCATATTTCAAGTTAAAAATAAATTACTTTATTTTTTTTTCATTTTGATTTATAATTAAATATATACATAAAATAAAGGAGTGATTAAATATGCCTACATTTGAAGAATATCTTAATTCTGAAGGAAATATGGAAAATAAGGAAAGACAGCTTAAAATAATAAATAAAATTATTTTTTCGGAGGAAACTGTACAAAAAATAAAAAACATCAGCAAGGAAATTAAAATTCTTGCTGTTGCTGAGGTTTACTGTCCTGACTGCCGTGCAGTTGTTTCCTTTCTGGAAAAATTTTCTGAATTGAATGATAGAATAAAAATAGAATACAGTACAAGGGAAGAAGCTCATGATCTGCTTCTGAAAGCTACTGGAGTAACAAGGATTCCTACACTGTTTGCAGACAACGGGAAGAAATCGGAAGTTTTTTTAACTGAATTTCCTAAAGTTGTTCAGAAATACATGTCTGAAAATCCTGAACAGTTTGATGAAATAAAATATAACTTCAGAACTGGAAAATACAATAAGGAAATAGAAGAAGAGCTTGTTTCATATTTAGTTTCTTTATAATTTTTACCCTAGAACTTCATAAAAATGATAAAAGCATTTATAAATTTTCATCAGTTACATAATTTATAAATGCTATTTTTTTATAAATATTATCATCAAATTCCTATATTAATTCTCGAATTAGCCTTTCCACCTTTTTTACCATGTATTATTATCAGGTTTCTTTTCTTGTATTTATTTACTTCTAGTTCCAATATATTCATGTTATTTTTATAAATATAAGAAAAGCTGTCATTTAACCTTTCATCAGGTACAATCACAAAAAATTCTCCACAATTTTTAAGAAGTCTTCTTATTTGTACAAATAATTCTTCTAAAGTTAAAGTTATTTCATATTTGCTTATTCTTTCAGATTCATCTTCCGGTAATCTTCCTGAATTGATTTTGCGATAAGGAGGATTTGAAATAATATAACTGTATTTTCCTTCTATATTTTTTATATCTTTATTTACAGCAATAATTTTATTCTCCAAATGATTTATTTCTATATTATTACTTAGATTCTCAAAAATTTTTTTCTGAATTTCTACAGCATAAATTTTTTCTATTGTTTCTACCTCAGATAGGAGCAGAGATATTATCCCCTGCCCTGAGCCTATTTCTAATAATGTTTCAGAACTTTTTCGAATATCTCCTTTTAAATTACTCTTATCCAGTTTTTTTTTTACAAATTTTGATAAAAGCAGTGCATCGTCTGTTATTTTCAGTCCTTCATCCTTTATAATAATTTTTTTATCTACACTTTCTAATTTTTCAACATAATCATTAGTTACTCTCTTCATAACTGCAAACCTGTCTTTTTTCAATTTCTATTTTCTCTATTTTATTAAATTTAATTTCTGATAGACTGTATTTTTGAAGTCCCTTTCCCTCAATATTCACAAAAATAAGATCATTTAGCATGTTCATACTTGTTACATTTCCTTTTCCGTCACTTGTTATAACAGACTGCCCAATAGCCGGATAATTTTCTTTTACCTGCATGTACTGTGTATTCTCAAATCCCATACAACATTTTAACCTTCCGCACACTCCTGAAATTTTTGAAGGTGCCACAGATACTCCCTGTTCTCTTGCCATCTTTATGGAAACTGAATCAAATTTGTTTATTATTGATTTACAACATAATGTTTTCCCACAGCTACCACAGTCACCTACCATTTTTGCATAATCTCTTACCCCTATCTGTCTCAATTCTATTCTTACTCTAAAAATAGCGGCTAATTCTTTAACAAGATCCCTGAAATCAACTCTCTCTTCTGACGCAAAATAAAAAATTAACTTTTTTTTATCAAAAGTATATTCTGTTGAGACTAATTTCAAATTCAGATTATACTTTTTCAATTTATTTTTGAAAATGTATCCTGCTTTTATTGCATTACTTTTTAGTTCATTATTTTTTTCTATATCTTTATTAGTTGCAACTCTTACAAACATCTTAAGAGATTCTTCTAAGTTTTTTACACTATAATTCTCTTTTATAGATACTACTTTCCCCATGGCAAGCCCCATTTGCGTTTCTACAATTACCCAATCGTTCATTTTTACTGAAAATTTAGGATTATTAAGAAAATAATGTCTCTTTTGAAATGCATCTAAATATACATCTACTACTTGATTAAATTTTTTTTCTTCGTTTTCAATACTGTATTTAAAATCATTATTACCAGTATATTTCCTTTCCATACCTTCCAAATGCACTTAATATTCTCCCTTCATCATTTTGCTTTATCTGATAAAATTCTACCCTTTTTTTAAATGTTCTGTTCACTTCTTTTACAAGTTCTCTAAAATCAAGTCTTGTATCGGCTGTAAAATAAAAAATTAACTTATTTTCATCAAAAGTATATTCTCCTATTACCAGATTCATTTCAGGCAAAATATCCTTTACAATTTTTTTACATTTAAAATAAGCTTCATCAGCTTTAATATCTAATTCTTTAAGTTTAGCAACTTCTTTTTCTGTCAGCCTTCTTTTTACTTCCCTTATTCTCACTTCATCATTTGTATCAGATTCCATTCCAGCCTTATTAGCTATTCCTAATACGATTCCTATCTGTTCACCTCTTATTGTATCAACAATTACATGATCACCTTTTTGAAAATTTTGGGATTCATTTATTAAAAATGGATAAACTTTTTTTGTCTTTCTAAATTTTATATTTAATATTTTCATAAAATTCCACCTTCTAAGAAACTGAAGTATCCTTTCTCACTTATTATTATATGATCCAGTAAGCGTATCTCTATTCCTTCAAATATCTCTTTGATCTTTTTTGTCAGTATTATATCAGATTGCGACGGTTTTAAAGAACCAGCAGGATGATTATGGACCAGTATAACTGATTTTGCATTATAATTTAAGATTTTCTTTATCAGTTCCCTTATATAAACTGTACTTCTGTCAATTGTACCTTTAAACAGTTCCTCTTCCTTCAGAAGTTCATTTTGAGTATTTAAGAAAAGTACTTTAAACACTTCAATTTCCCTGTTTAATAGAGAAAATTTTAGATAATCCAGTAATTGCACATTACTTGAAATAGTAATCTTTTCATTATGTATTTTTAAATACAATTGCTTTTCAATTATGGAAAACAATACTTTAAAAAATATTGCTATCCTTTCAGTAATATACTTATTTTCTCTAAGCTCAGCATTAGATTGCTGTAATAATGTATACAAATCACCATATTTTTTAAGCAATTCCTTTGCTATTTCCTTACAATCCTTCCTTACAATAACATAAGTCAGCAACAGTTCCAAAATTTCATAATCCTGAAATCCTGATAATCCTGACATCAAAAATCTTTGTCTCAATCTTTCCCTATGCCCCTCATTATTTTTCATTTATCCCCCAATTAACTTCATTTAAGATTATTCTTAACAAGAGTATTAAAATATTTCTTTTCCCCTTTTAGTTTAATAAAAATTTTTATTCTATTTTTTAATCTATATTATATAAAGATATTTTTATTTTATCATAGATAATATAAAAATACAATGTAATAAAACAAAGAGTTTTAAAAATTGTCCTCAAGTTATCGCCAAAGGTTTTTAAAAAACTCTTTTTTTATCGAATATACTATATTTGATTTTAAAACTGGCGTACCTGTGAGGAATCGAACCCCAAGCCTTCTGATCCGAAGTCAGACGCTCTATCCAGTTGAGCTACAGATACATATAAAATAATCGACAGGAGTCACAAACTTTTGCTATCCTATCGATTATTATTTTTAACTATTAGTTTCTTAAAGATTTCAATAATTCAAAATTTTCTAAAGTTTGTTGTTCTTTTTTGATTTCTTTAGCTAATTCTTCTTTTAATTTTTTGTATTCAGCAGCTTTTTGCTTGAATTCTTTTCCAAAAATGCTTGTTTCAGCATTAGTTTCGATATCAGCTATTCTTTGATCAATTGCTGCATCCATTTTTAAATAGTTGTCTAATCTTTGTTGTGCAGCATTTGCTACTGCTTCTTGTTCTTCAAATTTTTTATTTTCCATTTGTTCCAATTTTTGTAATTGAGCTTCTAAGCTACTTAAGCTACTTTCAAGTGATGGTTTGCTAGCTGGTGCCTTTTTTGCTGGTGCTGAGAATGCAACACTACTTAATACTAATACTCCTAATAAAACTGCTAATTTCTTTTTCATTACTAATTTCCTCCTTTTAATGATTCAACTGCTTCATAATTTTCAACTGCTTTAGATAAAGATTTAATTTCTTCATCTAATGCTTTAACTAAAGTTTTATACTCTTTTACGAGTCCTCCATATTCTCCTTTGAAGAATTTAGCTCCTGAAGAATTTTCAATTTTTGCAATTCTATCTTCAAGAGTTGCTTTTAAACGTTGTCTTTCTTCTAATTTTTGAGCTGCATTGCTTGCATTTGCTTTTAATTTTGCAAATTCTTGATTTTCAAGATTAACTAATTGAGAATATTGAGATTCTAATTGGTTGAATTTTGCACTTACTTCTTGATAACCTGCAAAAGAAACAGCGCTTAAAACTAAAAATAACGCTCCTATTTTTTTCATATTAACCTCCTAAATATGTAACATTTATTCTGATTACATTTAAAACTTTCATATATTATATATTATTTATCTTTTATTGTCAATTTTTATTTATTGATAATTTATTGATTTTAAAAATTACAAGCAACAAATATATATTGAATAACATGATGTTTTATCATTAAAAACTGCTTTGAAGAAAATTTCTTCAGAGCAGCTTTACTTATTTAATTTTTTTATTATTTTCCGCAATTGCAGATGTTTATGTTGTAGAAAGCCTTTTTACCTTCGTAAACAGCTTCATCAGCCAAATCATCTTCAATTCTTAATAATTGGTTATATTTAGCCATTCTGTCTGTTCTTGAAGCAGATCCTGTTTTAATTTGTCCTGCATTTGTTGCAACAGCTATATCAGCTATTGTATCATCTTCAGTTTCTCCTGATCTGTGAGATACTACTGCTGTATATCCTGCTTTTTTAGCCATTTCTATAGCATCTAATGTTTCAGTTAATGTACCGATTTGGTTAACTTTTATTAATATTGAGTTTGCAATTCCTTCTTTAATTCCTCTTGCAAGTCTTTCAGTATTTGTAACGAATAAATCGTCTCCTACCAACTGAACTTTTTTCCCTAATTTTTCAGTTAATAATTTGAATCCTGCCCAGTCATCTTCAGCCAGACCGTCTTCTATAGATACTATTGGATATTTTTCACATAATCCTGCATACCATTCTACCATTTCTTCAGAAGATCTTACTACTCCACCTTCTCTTTTGAATGTGTAAACATATTTATCTCCTTCTTTTTTTGCAAATTCAGAAGATGCAGCATCCATTGCAAATGTAATTTCTTCACCTAATTTATATCCTGCAGCTTCAACTGCTTTAGAAATGATGTCTAATGCTCCTTCAGTACCATTAATGTTAGCAGGTGCATATCCTCCTTCATTTCCTACATTTGTAGAATCTCCATTAGCTTTTAAAAGTTTTCCAAGGTGATGGAATATTTCAGCACCCATTCTTAATGCTTCCTTATATGTTTTTGCTCCAACAGGCTGTACCATGAATTCCTGAACATCAACCGCAGAGTCAGCATGAGATCCTCCATTTAAAATATTCATCATAGGAACAGGTAATTCTTTTGCATTAACTCCTCCTAAATATCTATATAAAGGTATTCCTAATTGATTAGCTGCTGCCTTAGCTACTGCCAATGAAACTCCAAGTATTGCATTTGCCCCTAATTTTCCTTTATTAGGTGTTCCATCTAAAGCTATCATTGCTTTGTCAATAGCAACTTGGTCTAAAGCATCCATCCCAATTAAATTTTCAGCTAAAACTGTATTTACATTTTCAACTGCTTTTAATACACCTTTTCCTAAGTATCTGGATTTGTCACCATCTCTTAATTCAACTGCTTCGTGTTCCCCTGTAGATGCCCCTGACGGTACAGATGCTCTTCCCATTGCTCCGCCTTCTAAAAACACTTCCACTTCAACAGTTGGATTTCCTCTTGAATCAAGTATCTCTCTTGCATAGATATCTTCAATTCTAGTCATTTGTAATTACCTCCATCAATTTTATTTAATTTACACTTTGATTATATCATAATGTCTATCTATTTTCAAAACAATTTTTTTACTTTTGCCGTAAAATTACCTTAATTTTAAACCATTAAAATTTACTTTATATTTTCAATTTCATTATTTGCATGTTCTACAGCAAATTCTAATCTTATTCTCTCTTTTACATCTGCAAAAGTTGCCTCTTTAAATGCTACTTCTCCAGTTTTCCCTAATAAGAAATATCCAAATTCCTCCTGCTGAGTTAATATTTCTCCAGTTTTTGAAGCAAATAATTTATCCATTAATGCAGTATCATTCTTTCCAATTCCTGGAATACTGTCATTTTTTGTTAATGTCTTAAATTTTTCTTTTACTGAGAAATTGTATCTACCTTGTGTTTCAACTTGTTCCCAAGTTACTTTTTTTGAATCAAGTTCCGCTTTTACATCATTTAATCTTTTTATCAGTGCATTTTTAGTTTCCTGCGATATTGACGGCAGTATAAGTATATGACTTACTTTTGCAAGATTAGGATTATTAGCATTCTTATCCTGTACATATATTATATGGTATCCAAACTGTGTCTTTACAGGTCCTACTATTTTACCCTTTTCAGCTTTTTTTACAGCTTCAGAAAATTCAGGAACAAGCTTTGTAAGATCAACTTCATCACCTAAACTTCCTCCATTTTGTGCTGAACCTGGATCCTTACTGAATTCCTTTGCTTTTGCAGCAAAATTTTCAGATGTTGCTGTTTTCATTATTTCTTCTGCCTTCTTTTTTGCTTCTTCAAAATCTTTGCTTGAAGCTGTATATTCATCTCCAATTACATATCCTGAAATCGTATTTTGAGTATTATATGTGTCCTTTTTAGAGTTAAATCTTTCCTGCATTGCTGCTTCAGACGGCTTATAAGTATCAATTAAATAATTATAATATTTTTTAGAATAACTACTCAATTCATTTAATCCAGTCAATTCAGGAGAAACTTTAATCCCTGCAGATTTAGCTTTTGCAGCTATTTTTATCAATTTTTCCAAATCTGCCTTCAAACCATTTTTTATCGTATCAACCATTTCCTGAGAATATCCTTGCGGTGTTGACATATATAATGATAAAAGCTGTTCATTCATAGAACTGTTTGTATATTTATATCCATCCTTTTCAAATATTACTTTATTAGCATTTTCATAAAGTTTTTTAAATTCTGGACTCACTATTTCTATTTTTACTTTTGCTTTTTCCTTTTCTATAAATGATCCCACAAGAGCATCTGTCATTTCTCCATTCAAAGAATCTGCTATTTCCTTTTTCGATTCTTCAAATGTTCTTCCTGCCAGACTGCTATATCTTAGTCTCTCATAAGTCTTTTTTATTTCTTCATCACTTACTTTAGAAGAAGAAACTATTTTTTCCTGAACTTTTTTAGCTATTTCCCGTTCTCTCAAAAATTCTTTATAAGTTGCCAGGTTATATCCACTTTGCGCTAAAGCCTGTATAAGGTTAGCTTTTCCTCCTGCCTGTTTCTGCGAATCTTCCACTATTTTATTTACTGCACTTTCATCAGCCTTTATCTTTAGATTTTTTGCTGCAGACAGTAGTACTTCTCTATCAATTATAGTCTGAAAGATATATTCTTTTAATACATCTTCAGGCAGTTCCTTCATTGTATCTGTCGCCATACCCATTTGAGCAAGCTGTTGCTTTTTCTGTGAAGTAAGTGCCGACATATTGTTTTTCATATGATAAAGTTCTCTTTCAAATTCATCTCTATAAATTTTCTTTCCATCAACCTTTGCTATTACCTGTCTATGTGAATCACGATTTAAAACATTGTTTTTTAAAAAACGAAGTCCACTAATTAACATGGATAAAGCAAATCCGAATATTAAAACTATAGAAATTATTTTTATTGTTTCCTTATGCTTTCTAATTCCCATATCTCCTCCTATTTTTTTACAAGTATTTTTATTATATCAATAATTTCTTCATAAATCTACTATAAATCTTTTATTT
>CAJPML010000005.1 GCA_905371725.1 Leptotrichia sp. oral taxon 215 | reverse complement strand
GTATAATTTATAATAAAAAGAAATATAATTATAAGTGAAGCATTATAAAAATATTGAAAGGCGGATAGAATGTTAAAAGGAAAAGTAGCTTTGGTAACAGGTGGAGCAAGAGGAATTGGAAAGGAAATAGTTTTAAAGTATGCTGAAAATGGTGCTACAGTTATTTCAGGAGATTTAATAGATGCTGATTATACTCATGAAAATGTCACACATGTAAAACTGAATGTAACTGACAGGGAAAATATCAAGGAGCTTGCTACAAAGGTTAAAGAACAGTATGGAAAGCTTGATATATTAGTAAACAATGCAGGGATTACAAGAGATTCTTTACTTCAGAGAATGAAGGAAGATGACTGGGATTTGTTAATTGATATAAATTTAAAAGGTGTCTACAATGTAATGCAGGGATTTATTTCCTTACTGCTTAAAAGCAAGGGAGCAAGTGTAATTAACATGGCTTCTGTTGTAGGAGTTGATGGTAATGCAGGACAGACAAATTATGCAGCTTCAAAAGGTGGAGTTATAGCAATGGCTAAAACATGGGCAAAGGAATTTGGGAAAAAGAATCTTAGATCCAATGCAATAGCTCCTGGATTTATTAAGACTGATATGACACATGTGTTACCTGAAAAGCTTGTAGAATCAGTTTTAGAAAATACACCACTTAAAAAAATGGGAGATGCAGAAGATGTGGCTGATGCAGCATTATTCCTTGCAAGTGATATGTCTAAATTTATAACAGGCCAGGTAATAAGAGTAGATGGAGGATTAAATTTATAATCTTATAAATTTAGGAAATTATGTCAGGAACAAAGAAAAATAAGATATATGCCTATTATCTTTTAGACAGTAAGGAAAGCGGTATATTTTATACATGGAATGAATGTCAGCAAAAGGTAAATGGAAAAAAAGCAAGATATAAGTCATTTAAAAGTGAAACAGAAGCTCAAGAATGGCTAAAATCAGGTGCAGAATATGAAAAAAAAGAAAAGAAAAATGAAAGTTTATTTTTAGAGCTTGATAAAGAAGGTATCTATTTTGATGCAGGAACAGGAAGAGGAGAAGGTGTTGAAGTAAGACTTACAGATTATGATGGGAACTCTCTACTGCATGAAATACTTGATGCTTCAAAGATAAATAGTTATGGTAATTATAAGCTTTCAGAAGGAAGAACAAACAATTTTGGTGAACTTACAGGAATTTTCGCAGCACTGAAGTATGCAAAAAAAAATAATATAAAAGTCATTTGTGGAGACAGTAACCTTGTTATAGAATTTTGGTCCAAAGGAAAATATAATTCAGACGGATTAGAAAAGGATACGATAGATTTGATAAAAAGAGTGACTTCACTTAGAGCAGAATTTGAAAAAAATGGTGGAAAAGTAAAAAAAATTTCAGGAGATGTAAATCCGGCAGATTTAGGATTTCATAAATAAATATGGAGGTTTTTTAAATGAAAAAGGCAGTGTTATTTTTATTAATAATAGCAGTTACTGTAGTCAATGGTGCAAAAATTAAACCACTTAGATCACGTAGATCATCTGGTAATAAACCGTTAATCAGACCAAAAGAGGCTCCAGTAAGGACTAGAAATTCAGGAGACACTGAAGATACTGAAAATGTTGAGAATATTGAAAATATTGAAAGTGCAAAAACTATAAATAATATGAAGATAAACAATAAGTTTTTGAACGAAAGGCTAAAAGAAATAAAAGCACCAAAAGTTAAGGAAGTCGAGAAAAAAAGAGATAATAGCAAAACATATGTGGGTGAATATATGAAATCCACAAATATGTTTGTGTATAAGAAAGATAACTTGGTATTTAAAGATAAAAGATTAGTTTATCAATTACAAGATGAATCAGGAACGCTTGAACTTATTTATAATTCTATAGGAAATAGTCACGGAGTAACAGAAGATGATCTTGTCACTCTAGTTGTTTCAGGAAAAGTCGTTAATGGAGTTCTAGTTGTTGATAGAATATTAAATTACAGAATACCTGAAGGAAGATTATCAAGAGAAGTTTTAGAAATAGAAGATTAGTCTTATAAATTTTATTTAAAATAATTTCAAAGTATATAGAAAAAATAAGTAGGTACAAATAAAAATATCTATAAATTATTGTAGACTAGAGAAAGAATAAACTCTAGTCTTTTAATATTTAGAAAATTATGATATAATTGTCCGATAAATAAAAAGTAACGTGTGAAAAAGGAGAGATTAAGTGAGTAAAAAGGCAACAGTTATAACCTATGGCTGTCAAATGAATGTAAATGAAAGTGCCAAAATGAAACAAATTTTACAGACTATGGGTTATGAAATAATAGATGACATAGATGATTCTGATCTGGTATTTCTGAATACATGTACAGTAAGAGAAGGAGCTGCCGTAAAAGTATACGGGAAACTGGGAGATCTTAAAAGGCTTAAAGAGAAAAAAGAGGGAAAGATGATTATTGGAGTAACAGGTTGTCTTGCCCAGGAAGTAAGAGATGAATTTATAAAGAAGACTCCTTATGTTGATTTAGTACTTGGTAACCAGAATATAGGAAGAATACCGGATATAATCGAAAGAATTGAAAAAGGTGAAGATGTACATGTAGTTATGGTTGAAGATGAAGATGAGCTACCTCAGAGAGTAGATGCGGATTTTGGTGATGATATAGTGGCTTCAATTTCAATAACATATGGATGTAATAATTACTGTACTTTCTGTATAGTGCCTTATGTAAGGGGAATGGAAAGATCTGTTCCGTTACATGAAGTAGTTCAGGATGTAAAAAAATATACAGAAAAGGGATATAAAGAAATACTGTTTTTAGGACAGAATGTCAATTCATATGGCAGTGATCTTGCAGATGAAACAGATAATTTTGCAAAACTACTTAGAGAAAGTGCCAAAATAGAAGGTGACTTCTGGATAAAGTATGTTTCGCCTCATCCTAAAGACTTTACAGATGAAGTAATAGATGCAATAGCAGACAATTCTAAAATAGCAAGAATGTTACACTTGCCACTTCAATCAGGTTCGACTAAAATATTGAATGCAATGAACAGAGGTTATACAAAGGAAGAATTTATAACTTTGGCGAAAAAGATAAAAGAAAAAATACCCGATATAGGTCTAACAACTGATATAATTGTAGGATTTCCAGGAGAAACAGATGAAGATTTTCAGGATACAATGGATGTAGTAAATGAAGTAGGTTTTGAGAATGCTTTTATGTTTATGTATTCTAAGAGAAGCGGTACTCCGGCTGCAACAATGGCTGAACAGGTAACAGAACAGATAAAAAGCGAAAGACTGCAGCAGCTTATGCGGCTTCAAAATTATAAAGCAAAAGAGGAGAGCCAGAAATATCTAGGGAAAACTGTAAAAGTACTTGTAGAAGGTCCAAGCAGAAAAAATCCTGAAATGCTGACTGGAAGAACTTCAACACATAAAATTGTATTATTTAAAAGTTCCAGAACAGATTTAAAAGGAAAGTTTGTAAATACAAAAATATATGAGGCAAAAACATGGACACTATATGGAGAATTGGAGGAATAAATGAGTGAAGAAATAAAAAAACGTGGAAGAAAGAAAAAAATAGAAGAAAATACTGGAGAAATAGAAAATATAATAGAAGAAAGTTCTTCTGAAGAAATAAAGGAAGTCAAAAAAAGAGGAAGAAAGCTAAAAACTGAAAAAGAAGAAGACTCGAAAGTTTCTAAAAAAGTTGAAGAACTGGAGACAGAGAAAGAAAATAAAAAAGAAGAAATAACAAAAGAAGAAGTGAAAGGGAACCAAGAAAAATCAGAAAAGGATAATAAAGTTTCTGAAGAAATTGACAGACATTCTGACAAGATTGAAAAAGGACATGAAAAAACTGAAAGACATGAAAAAAACGAAAAACATTCTGATGAAAATTATCAGAATGAAGAAAAACTTATAAAAGAAATACTGAATACAAATGTTACAAATCTTAAAAAAATGGCAAAAGAATATAACATACCAAATTTTTCAGTAATGACAAAGTATGATCTTGTAAATGCTGTTCTTATTGAAAAAGGTAAAGAAATTGGGAAAACTTATGGATATGGTAAATTGGATATAATGGGAGAAGGAAGCTTTGGATTTCTTAGAAATACAAGTATAGGACCTGATGTATACGTTTCAATATCTCAAATTAAAAGATTTTTTCTTAGAAATGAAGATATAGTTTTTGGAGAATTAAGAGTTCCGATAGGAACAGAAAGAAATCATGGAATATTAAAAGTGTTACTTGTAAACGGTGATTTGCCTGATAAATCATTAGAACGTCCATTTTTTGACGATTTAATACCTTCGTATCCTGATAAAAAAATAAATCTTGGAAATGGAGAAATATCTTCAAGAATAATAGATTTGATTTCACCTATAGGAAAAGGTCAGAGAGGACTTATTGTTGCTCCGCCTAAAGCAGGAAAAACAGTACTCCTATCAACTTTGGCAAATGATATAATAAAGTATAATCCTGAAATTGATGTATGGATTTTGCTTATAGATGAAAGACCTGAAGAAGTTACAGATATTAAGGAAAATGTAAAGGAAGCAGAAGTTTATGCTGCTACATTTGATGAAAATCCTAATGTTCATACTCAGGTTACAGAAAATGTACTTGAAATGGCAAAAAGGGAAGTTGAGCGTGGAAAAGACATTCTAATTTTAATGGATAGCCTTACGAGGCTTGCAAGGTCCTATAACATAACAATCCCTTCAAGTGGTAAGCTGATTTCAGGGGGAATAGACCCAAATGCACTATATTATCCAAAAAGATTTTTAGGAGCGGCAAGAAATATAAAAAACGGTGGAAGTTTAACTATAATTGCTACAGCACTTATTGAAACAGGAAGTAAGATGGATGATGTAATTTTTGAGGAATTTAAAGGGACTGGAAATATGGAAATTATTTTAAGCAGAGCATTGGAACAGCTAAGAATATTCCCTGCAATGGATGTGCTAAAAAGTGGAACAAGAAGGGAAGAACTTCTGATACCTAAAGACAAACTTGAAAAAATATGGCGTCTTAGAAGAGAATTGAATCAGATGTCAGAAGTCGAAGGGATAAAAAGACTTATTGAACTGATAAAAAGCTATAAAAATAATGAAGAATTACTTGAAGATTTATATTCTAAAAGTTCATCTAAATAATAAATAAAATTCAAATTTTTTTAAATAATATTAGTTTATAGAATAATTAAATTAAAATAGAAAAATCTTCTTTCAAAATACTGGTGTTTTTTTATGAAGGAAGATTTTTTATTGTAATATGAAAAAAGTGATAAAAAAAATGTTTATAGTAAAATGACATTTAAAATATAGTATGCTAAAATTACACAGTAAAAATGAAATAAAAAAGAATAAAAAGTGAGGAAAGAAATGAGAAAAGGAATACTATTAATTAGTTTAATATCAATCTTAGCAAGTTGTGGCGGAGGCGGAGGTGGAGGCTCTACTCCACAGACATCAACAACAACTCCGATAGTTCCTAATTCAGGGAATGGAGCTGCTGGTTCGGGAAATATAAATGCTGGAACTGGAAATGTGAATACTGGTATTGGAAATGTAAATGTAGATTCAGGAAATACCAATGGAACCAATAATGGAAACAACAATGGACAAGTGACACAACCACAGAATACAGTTCCAAGAACAATACCTCAGACGCCAAGTGCTGATAATCGTTTTCCTAAACCTTCTGATTCAAGAAATATTACGGGACAAGGAGTTAAAGTAGGAGTTCTGGATAGTGATTTTTTGAGTGGAAATGCAAAAACAGAAGGATTTCATACAAGACGTGATTATGAAGGTTTTTTAGAAAGAGACACTTTCAAAAAAGTTATAGAAGAAGAATTTGGAGAAAGATTTACTGCCATAAATAAAACTTTAGGAGCAAACAGTACATTAAGTGAAAGCGAACATGGACTTATGGTTGCAACAATTTTAGCAGGAAAAAATGGAAAGGGTGCAAAAGGGGCTTCGGTTTACGGAGTAAGTTTTGGAGAAAGAGGAGATTATTTAGTTACAGATAAAGAAAAATATGAAGAATTATATAGTAAAGGAGTAAGAATATTTAATCAGTCTTTTGGGACACCAAGTGAGTTTTCTGATTATAATTCAGCAACTTATAAATTACCTTTAAGACCCTCTGTATTAAGGGAAAGTCAAATTGATGCCTCAGTTTTAGATGCAAGAATAGATGAGTTAAATAATTTTTATAAAATGGCAGTAAGAAACGGTTCATTATTTATATGGGCTGCCGGAAACACAACTCCTATTGCTGGAGGTGGAAGAACTACATACAATGCACCAACTATTCAGGCAGGAATGCCGGCTTATATTTCTGAACTTCATAAAGGATGGATTGCAGCAATAGGAGTAAAACCTGATGGAAGAGAATATAGTCCACATCTTGCAAGAGCTGGAGCAGCTATGTGGTGGTCAATTTCTGCAAATGGAAATTGTGAATTAGAAGGATGTTCAGCTTATGGATCTTCATTTGCAGCTCCAAGAGTAACAGCTGCTGCAGTTAAAGTAAAGGAAAAATTCCCATGGATGACAGGACATGAGCTGAAACAGACACTGTTAACAACTGCAAAAGATATAGGACAACCAGGAGTAGATACTGTATTTGGATGGGGACTTCTTGATGAAACGAAGGCTTTAAAAGGGCCTGCTCAGTTCAGTAGTGAACTACTTGTAGGGAAAAGTGCTGCAGATGCAGGTTTAAGAGGAATGTTTAATGCTAATATACCCGATAATATAACTTCAATATTTGAAAATGACATAGCTGGTAATGGAGGTCTCGAAAAATCTGGTAATGGAAAATTAATTTTGACAGGAAATAATACTTATGATGGTGTTACCGAAATAAGAGGTGGAACTCTTGAAATATATGGAGAAAATGCTTCAAATATTGATATAGAACAAAATGGAACTTTGGTTACATATCCTACAACAATGATCGGAAAGAAAAATCATGACGGAACATTTATGCCAGTTAGTGTTCAGAATAGTGGAGGAACTTTTGAGAACAGAGGTTCAGGAGCGGTTATAACAGGAGACTATAATGCAGGAAATGGAGCTGTAACAAAGGCTGAAATAGGAACAAAGCTCACAGTAAAGGGAACAGTTAATCTTAGTGGAAATACAGCTCTGAGACAGACAATGGGTAACAGATACATTACTGCAAAAGGAATGACTTCAACAGTGATTGAAGCTGAAGGTGGAGTAAATGGAAATTTCAGCAAGGTAGAAACACCTGAGATGATAGCATCTTCAGTAAAAGCAGATGATAGAAAAATAGATGTAACAGTCAGCAGAAAAAATGTAGAGGAATATATATCAGAACTTCCTGAAGCAGATGCAATGAGAAAGGATGTAGCAGAAAATCTTGAAGCATCATTTAAGAAACTTGATGAAGAAGTTGAAAAAGGTAACGGAGCAGTTAAGAAATTTGCAATGGACGCTGCACAGCTACAGACAATGTCACTACCAACAAGGGCAGCAATATTAGACAGTCTTTCAGGACAGATATATGCATCAGCACAGGCACTTACATTCCAGCATTCACAGACAGTGAATAAGGATCTTTCTAACAGACTTGTAATGCTTGGAACTCTTGAAAATGTAGGAGACAATGCAGGACTATGGGTAACAGGTATAGGAGCAAATGGAAAGCTTAAGCAGGAAGGATTTGGAGAAGGAAAGACAAGGGTAACAGGAGGGCAGGTAGGAGTAGACAGAAAATTTGGAGAAAATCTTATATTAGGAGCAGCACTGTCATATTCGACATCTAAGGTAAACTTTGATAGACATGGTGGGAAATCAAATGCAGACAATTTTGGAATCTCATTATATGGAAGATTAGGAAATAAGGAAGTACCATATTATGTTCAGGGAAGACTGGGAGCAGGCTTTGTAGACAGTAAGGTTGAAAGAGATATAATACTTGGTACATCAAATGTAAGCAGAGCAAAGATAAACCATAATGACACAGTATATTCAGGCTATGTGGAAACAGGTTATGATGTGAAGAAGGGTAACTTTACATTGACACCGTATGTAGGATTATCGCATGATACAGTATCAAGAGGAGGCTTTACAGAAGAGAACAGCCAGTTTGGACTTACAGCAGATAAGAAGACATATAGCCAGACAGCAGGGCTTGTAGGAGTAAGAGTAGGACAGGGAGTGAATTGGAGTAATGGAAGCAAGAGTACGTTTCAGGGATATGTGACGCACCAATTAGGTTTCAAGGAACAGGATTTAAGCTTTGAGGCGGCATATACAGGGTTATCGAATGCAAAGTTTACAGTAAAGGGGATAGGTTTATCAAAGAACCAGACATGGATAGGAGCAGGAGTGCTTACAGAAGTGAATCCAAGATTTGCATGGTATGTAAACTATGACGGAAAGATAGAGAAGAAGGGAAGAAACAATGTGTTTACTACCGGTCTGAGATTTAATTTCTAAATAAGTTATAGTAAAAAATATTTTATTAAAGAAAAAAAGAGAATTAGAATATGATTTTTCTAGCATTCTCTTTTTTTGTTTTAGGATTATTTTCAGAAAGGATTAGAAAAAAAGATATAATTGAAGTATAATACATACAATATAAAAATTTAAAAATGGGGCAGGTATTTTGTGAAAAGAGATGGAAAATTAGAATATCGTTTGAAAGATGAATTAATAAATTCTTTTATTAAAGCATTGAATGCAAGATTTAAAATGAAAGAAGAAAAAAGAAAATTTAGCACAAAATATTATGTGGAAGGAAATGATGAAGATGTAAAAATTATAATTGAAAGGTACATGTTAGGCTCCAGTTATGAAATTTTCCTGTTTAATCAGACAGGAAAAATAGAAAGAACACCCATCTATTCTCTTCCAGATACAAAAATTATTAAGATAGTATGCTGTGTTGCGGGAACTTGTTCTGTTATAAGGAAAAATAACAGAATTTATACATTAAAAAAAGGAGACATACTTATCTATAATGTAAACAATACTGATGTAAAAGATCTTTATTTAGAAAGTAAAGATTCTAAAAATATAATACTTTTTCTTGATATGAATAGGTTAGAATCAGATCTTCTGGATTCTTCCATAGACAAAAAAATATTATCTTACTGGAGAAAAAAAGTCTTTAACATATTTAAAAATGATACTTTTTGTTATGGAAAATCAAATTCACAAATAAATATTTTGACAAGTCAGATTGAAAATATAGAAATCACAAATATAAATGAATATTTTCAATTCAAAATGAAAATTTTACAACTTCTTTTCATGATATTGGAAATACAAATAAAATCTTTAGAAAATATAATGCTGAATAATGAAAAAATTACTAAAAAAATTAAATCAATTTTAAAAAGATATTCGATAGAAGAAATGCCGTCAATGAAAGAAATTTCTGGAATAATGGGATTAAGTAACTATCAGATCCAAAGCTCTTTCAAAAGTATAGAAGGATTAAGTGTATCACAGTATATCCGTAAAAAAAAGATGGAGTATGCAAAAAAGTTACTTGAAACAACAGATATTAATATTTTAGATATTGCAATAGAAATAGGATATGAAAATCCAAGCAAATTTTCGATAGCATTTAAAAAAATTTTTGGAATATTGCCAAATAAATATAGAAAAAAAATAAAATCTTAAATAGAATTTACTAAAACTATTGACATACAAATTAATTGATTGTATACTAAAGGGAGTAAATTTAAGAAATATATAAAATAATTTTTTAGGAGGAAAAAATGGCTAAATTGAATATAATTTATTTTAGTAGTACAGGAAATACAGAACAAATAGCAACATTTATAGAGGAAGGAGCAAAAGCTGCCGGAGCAGAAGTAGAAATGATTTCAGTAGATGCAGCAGATGAAAGTTCAGTAGATGCTGATTTCGTGGCATTTGGATCACCTGCAACAGGATCTGAAGAAGTAGCTCAGGAAGTAATTGACTATATTGAAAGCGTAAAAGATAAGCTGGCTGGAAAAAGAGTAGGACTTTTCGGTTCAAACGACTGGGGTGAAGGAGATTTCATGAGTATGTGGATACAGGAACTGGATAAAGAAGATATTTCAGTTGTTGGAGAAGGATGCATAGTAAATCTGGCTCCAGATGATGATGAAAAAATAGAAAAATGTAAAGAATATGGAAAAGCAATAGTTAGTTAATTTTTTGCAAGAAATATTAAAAAGAGGTTGTATCTAGGCTAGTTGTGTATTTTTAGCTTAGAGAAAACCTCTTTTTAATATATTATAATAGAATAATTTTATTAAATCAGACTATATTCATTGCTTTGAGCCTTTTTCATTTCAGTATACATTTCATAATAACGTTTTTTATTTTTCATAAGTTCTTCGTGAGTACCCTTTTCTTCTATAATTCCATCAGACATAACAATTATCTGATCATAATTTTTTATAGTATTAAGTTTATGGGCAATAGTAATTACAGTTTTATTTTTAATCAATTTATCTAGTGATTTTCTTATTTCATGCTCATTATCGGCATCGAGGGAAGCAGTAGCTTCATCAAGAAGGATAACGGGAGTGTCCTTCAGTAGAGCCCTTGCAATGGAAATTCTCTGCTTTTCACCACCTGAAAGAGTAGAACCGCCTTCACCCACAACAGTATCATAACTGTTTTCAAGTTCTGTTATAAATTCATGACAGCTTGCATCTTTTGCGGCTTTAACAACTTCTTCGTGCGTTGCATCAGGTTTTCCAAGCTTTATATTGTTTTCTACTGTGTCATTTACAAGATAGACATCCTGAAAAATCATACTTATATTTGTTAGAAGTTCTTCAGGGTAAATTTTTGTTATATCTGTTCCATCAATGGAAATAATTCCTGACTGACAGTCCCAGAATCTTGCAATAAGGTTTGTAACAGTAGTTTTTCCGGAACCTGACGAACCTACAAGTGCAGTAGAAGTTCCCTGCTTTGCTTCAAAGCTGATGTTTTTTAATACAGGCTTGTCTTTTTCATAAGAAAAACTAACATTCTCAAACTTTATGTCATAGTTTTTAAATGGCATGACTTCAAATTCATAGGAAATTTCCTTCTCATTATATACATTGATAAGTTTGTCAGTTGCAAGTTTCATATACTGAAAAAATACATACTGTCCTGAAAATGCCTTCAGAATGTTTGAAAGCGAAAGTCCTATTATGATGTATGAAAAGAACATTATTTTATTTATAGAACCGTTTATGAAAAGCTGTGTTGATACCAAAAGAAGCAATGCAAAGGAAATATCAACAATCAGCTGGAAAATAAGAACATACGGAGCTAAGGCAATTTCAGTATTAATACTTTCTTTTTTAAGGTCATTGAAACTGTCCTTGAGTCTTTTAAATTTTTCTCCTGCAAGATTATAGGATTTAAAAAGTTCCATTCCTGAAATATATTCAACCATACGTGAAACTACATCGTCCATTGTATGTTTTTTCTTAAGTGCTATCTTTGAACTTTTTTTCATTCCAAGAACAATAAAAATCGCACCTGCAGCAGCTATGAGAATTTGCAAAATTCCGAGAATGGGAGAAATAGCAAAGGTAACAAGCAGTAAATATACTGAAAGTATGCCAAGTTTAATAAGTTCAGATGTACTGTGAGTAAGAACATGTTCGAAATCCTGAAGGTCATTAGTTATGATATTTATGACATTTCCTATATTATGCTTGTTAAAATATCCTAAATTAAGGTTTCTCAGATGATCTCCCATACGGAGACGTAAATCCTGAATAATTCTGGCTCCCTGACTCTGTATTCCTGTATAACCTACACGGTTGAAAAGATATCTGACAGTATTTGCTACAATCATTATAACAGTATAAACAATAATTTTGTTCAGTGTAAAGGTTTCCGTTATAAGGTCTACTATTGTAAAGTAAAACATCATATAATTCATCATATAAAACAGTGAATCAATCACAAGTAGGAATACAGGTTTTTTTAAACGTTTAAACTCTTTGCCTGAAAGTGTTTTTATATCATTTAACATTATTCCGCAACCTCCTTTTCCAGATCATTTTCATTGTAGAGAGACCACAGATGCCAGTAATCGCCTTTGTTTCTGAGAAGTTCTTCATGCGTACCCTGTTCAGTTATCTGTCCCTTCTTCATGAAAACAATATTATCAGCATTTTTTATAGTATAAAGTCTGTGGGCAATAATAAGTGCAGTCTTTCCTTTAAGCAAAGTTTTGAGGGCTGACTGTATTTTAGCCTCATTTTCAATGTCAGAATATGACGTAACTTCATCAAGAATGACAATAGGAGTATTTTTTAGTATAGCACGGGCAATTGAGATTCTTTGTTTTTCTCCACCGCTTAGTTTTACTCCGCCTTCTCCTATTTTTGTTTCATATCTGTCAGGCAGTGACATGATAAAGTCGTGAATCTGTGCCTTTTTCGCAGCATTTTCCACTTCCTCACGTGTATAATTTTTTCCCATTATAATATTCTCGTAAATTGTATCGTGAAGCATGAAAGTGTCCTGAAAAACAAAGGATATATTATCCACAAGGCTTTCATATGAAATGTCTTTTATATCAGTTCCATCAATAGTTATTTTTCCTTCGTCAATATCCCAGAATCTTCCGGCAAGAAGTCCTATCGTAGTCTTTCCTGATCCTGAAGGGCCTACAAGTGCTGTAGTAGTTCCTGCCCTTATAGTCAGGGTAAAATTATTTATAACTTTTGCCTTGTTGTATGCGAATGTTACATTTTCATATTTCAAACTTTCTGAAAAATGTTCGGGAAAGGAAATATCTCCTGATTTTTGTTCCTTTTCATTAAAAATTTCAATGATTTTTTCCATTCCCTTTAGAAGAAACGAAAGACTTTCTGAAAGTTCAAATAGTGTCTTCAGTGAGTTCAGGAATATTGTACTCATCAGAAGAAAAAGAATGTATACAGAAATTGTTATTTTACCATTTAAAAGCATTATTCCTCCGATTGGAATGATAAAAAGCAGCCCTGTATCCAAAAGGCAGAGAAATGCTGAATAATAAGGAACTGCAAGCTCTGTAAGTTCAATCCAGTAATCTGCGTACTCCTGAGTGTTATTTCTGTAATCCTTAAATGATTTTGCAGTGAGATTAAAGGCTTTCATTACATTCATGGCATTTATATATTCCATAATAGTGGAATTTAACTTTGCAACGAGTTTATAAAAATGGTCAACTTTTCCCATATAATTTTTAAACATACCACTTTGAGCTAATATTCCTAAAATAATAGGTATAAATAATACTAAAGAAAGCTGCCAGTTAAAATAAAACATAATTCCAAGAAAAATGAGGGGAGTTGCAAAAGCTGAAGATAAATCCGGAATCTGGTGTGCAATGAAATTTTCCAGTTTTTCCACATCTTCGTTAATTATTTTTTTCAGTTTTCCAGTCATATTTTTCTTAAAAAATCCCATATTCAGTTTTGACATGTGTTCAATAAGATCAATTCTTATTTTATAGAGAATATTGAATGCTGAAATATGGGAAAATATCCCTGAGAGAATACGGGCAACAACACCTAGAAT
>CAJPML010000004.1 GCA_905371725.1 Leptotrichia sp. oral taxon 215 | reverse complement strand
CGTATGGATTTATATTTGAGCTGTAATCCAGTATTTCCTTTATATTCTTTATTCATGGTTGGCCTACTAATTGGAGAGAATTCGAGAAAGTAATGGAAATTTTATCAAAAAAATTTTATACAGTTGCTATTGATTTGCCTGGTATAGGAGAATCAAAAGGTTCTTTAAATTCATATGCCAAGGAGAATATTGCCGATTACATCTTAGAACTAACAAATGTTCTTAATTTAAAGAATATAATTCTTGTTGGTTGTGATGCAGGGGGACAAATAGTATATTCCTGTATAAAAAACTTTCAGGAAAAACTTTCTGGTGCTATAATTATGAATGTCGTTATTCCAGGTGTTTCTCCATGGAATACCATAAAAAATAACCCTTATATATGGCATTTTAGATTTCATTTAATTAATGATTTACCTGAAAATTTAGTTTCAGGAAGAGAAGAGATTTATTTTTCTTATTTTTATGATATTTTGTCTTCAAAAAATAATATTATATCTGATACCTATAAATCCTATTTTGTTCAAGCCTATTCAAATATTGACGCCTTAAAATCAGGATTTGATTTATATAGAACTTTTAATATTGATGAAGAAAATAATATTCAAACAAAAAATATATCTGTTGAAATTCCAGTACTTTATTTAAGAGGAAAACAAGAAAATGTTGATATAAATTTATATTTAAAAGGTTTTAAAGAAAATGGATTTAAAAATCTTTATCATGAAATTATAGAAGACTGCGGGCATTTTTCAGCATTAGAACAACCCGAAAAGGTATCAGAAGTGATAGAAAAATTTGAAAAATTGTTGAATAAAATCTAGAAAAGACAAATGAATGTGGAAAAGGAGACAAAAATGGATTTTCATGGTGGAAATATTTATAAAATATTCAGGGAAAAGAATATAAAGGAAATACTGGATTACAGCTCAAATATAAATCCATACGGAATACCTGAAAGTTTAAAGAAAAGAATAACTGAAAATCTTGAGATTCTTGAGAGATATCCGGATCCTGACTACATTGAGCTGAGGCAAAAGCTGGCTCATCTGAATAAAGTTGACATATCTAATATTGTGTTAGGCAATGGAGCAACAGAAATTATATTTTTATTTATGAAGGTAATAAATCCCCAAAAAGTATTGATAGTTTCTCCTACGTTTCGAGAATATGAGAGGGCAATAAAGGCAACGGAAAGAGTGGAAAATTCAAGTATCTTGGGGGATTCTAATAAAAAAGAGGATGATGATAACAGTTATGAAAAACAAAAAATAGAGATAGAATATTTTGAACTTAAGGAAAGTGATGATTTTAAGCTGAATCTATACAATCTGAAAAATGAACTTGAGAAAAAATATGATTTGCTGATAATATGCAATCCTAATAATCCCACAGGAAAATTTTTGAAATTGTCTGAAACTGAGCAGATACTCAAAGAATGCAATAAATATAATACAAAACTGTTTATAGATGAAGCATTTATAGATTTTCTAAAAGATAGGATGAAGGAAAGTATTATAAATACTAAGGAAAATAGATATAATTTATTTGTAACACGAGCTTTTACAAAGTTTTTTGCTATTCCAGGACTTCGGCTAGGGTATGGAATATATTTTGATAAAAATCTTGAAAAGGAAATATCTGAAAAAAAAGAGCCATGGAGTGTAAATAATATAGCTGAAATAGCAGGATTGACAGTACTTGATGACACTGAATATATAGAAAAAACATTGAAGTGGATAACTGAAGAAAAAATATACATGTATGAAAAATTGAATGAAATTACAGGAATAAAACCTTATAAAACAGAAACAAATTTTATTACGGTGAAAATAGAGGATAAATTGTTTTCTAAGGAACTAAATGTAAAAATATTAAGAGAAAAAATACTTGAATATGGTATACTCATAAGAGATGCTTCAAATTTCAAATTTCTTGATGAAAGATTTTTCAGGCTGGCAATAAAGAATAGAAAAAATAATGACAGGGTTATCGAGACTTTGAAGAAAATATTCGATGATTTTATTTAAAATTTATTACACACCCGAAAGAATACTTGACATTTATGAAAATATTCATCATCATTTTTATGATTAAAGAAAGTATCCCGCTACTATTAAAAGTGGAGCATTAAAGTATGGGAATGTCTCATAAGGATAATTTTATGAGACATTCCTCTTTTAAAATAATTCAGGCGCAGAAATTATTTCAAGCTTTTCATTAATTTCAAAAATTAAAGGCTTTCCTGTAGGAAGATTTAATTCCAATATTTTTTTATTGTCAATTTTTAACAGATACTGTATTAAAGCCCGTAAGCTGTTTCCATGGGCAGCTACAATTACATTCTTTCCTTTTTCTATTTCCTTTGAGATATGTGAATCCCAATATGGAAGTACCCTGTGGATTGTGTCTTTCAAGCTTTCTCCTCTAGGACATTCATCAACAGGAATATTTTTATATCTTTCCTGAAATAGAGGATAGTTTTCTTTGTCATCAGTGCTTATCAGTGGAGGAGCCACATCAAAACTTCTTCTCCATATGTGGACCTGTTCATCACCATATTTTTTAGCAGTTTCAGCCTTATTCAGCCCTTGCAGTGCCCCATAATGTCTTTCATTGAGTCTCCAAGTTTTATAAACAGGGATATATAGCTGGTTAATTTCTTCAAGTATGTAGTTCAAAGTCTTGATTGCTCTTTTCTGAAAAGACGTAAAGGCAATATCGAAAACATATCCCAGCTCTCTTAAAGATTTTCCTGCAGCTTTTGCCTCATTTACACCCTTTTCAGTCAGGTCGACATCAACCCATCCTGTAAATCTGTTCTGAAGATTCCATTCACTTTCCCCATGTCTTACAAGTACTAGTTTCATAAAAATACCTCCTACGTGTAAAAGAATTAATCACAATAGATATTATCTATATATTTTTATTATATACCTATCAGATAAAAAAATAAAGTAATAGGGTAGAAATCTAAAATAAATATGGTATAATCTTAAAGCATCAGTTATTTCGGAAGGAAAGAATCAGAATAGCTAAAACATCCGTAATAACAGCCATACAGAGAAAATTACAGAAGGAATTGTGAAAACAGATGGAAATAAATGAAATAACAATTGGAACAAGGGGAAGTATTCTGGCTCTTGTACAGGCAAAAAAAGTGAAAAAAATGCTAACTGAAAAATATGAAGAATTAAGGAAAAGGAATGATTTTAATGGGATAAAAGGATTTGATAAAAATTTTCCATTAAAAGTAAATCTGGAAGTCATAACTACAAGCGGAGATAAAAATCTGAAAGACTTTGCCAAGATGAAAAAAGCTATACAGAAGGATCTGTTTGTAAAGGAAATAGAAAAAGAAATGATTGAAAATAAAGTAGATCTGGCGGTGCACTCCTTAAAGGATATGCCTTTACGTACTCCTGAAGGATTGTTGAATGCATGTTTTCCCATAAGGGAGGATAACAGAGATGTGCTTGTTTCAAGAAATGGACTAAAATTAAAGGAATTACCTGAAAATTCGATAATTGGTACAGGAAGTTACAGAAGGGAAAAAGAAATTCTGAATTTAAGAAAAGATATACAGGTAAAGCCTATACGTGGAAATATTCATACAAGGCTTAAAAAACTTGATAACGGAGAATATGATGCAATTATCCTTGCGGCTGCAGGACTGAAAAGGGCAGAACTGGAGGACAGAATAACGGAATATTTTGATGTTGATACTTTCATGCCTGCACCAGGACAGGGAATACTATGTATACAGTGCAGGAAAAATGATGAAAGGATAAGGGGGCTGCTGGAAATAATAAATGACAGGGAAGTTACGCTGATGTGCGAAGCCGAGAGGGAATTTTCCAGAATTTTCAATGGAGGATGTCATACACCTATAGGATGTTCTTCGGTCATTGAAGGGGATATATTGAAATTAAAGGGAATGTACAGTAAAAATGGTAAAAGAATATTTAAACAGGTGGAAGGTGACAAAAATCAGGCAAGGGAACTTGCAGAAAAATTAGCCAGGGAGATAAGAAATGAATAATAAAGGGAAAGTCTACATTGCAGGGGCAGGATGTGGAAATGAAGGGCTTATAACGGTAAAACTTAAAAGTGTGCTTGAAAAGGCTGAATGTATAATTTATGACAGGCTTGTAAATGAAAGCATACTGCAATATGTGAAGCCTGCTGCAGAACTTATCTATATGGGAAAGGAAAATATGGAAGGGGGGGAACTGCAGAAACAGATAAATGAAATGATAGTGAAAAAAAGTATGGAAGGACTGACGGTATTAAGGCTTAAAGGAGGAGATCCGTTTGTATTTGGACGTGGTGGTGAGGAAATAGAAGCACTTATAGCAGAAAATATAGATTTTGAAGTAATTCCAGGAATAAGTTCGGCAATTGCTGTTCCTGCATATGCTGGAATACCTGTAACACACAGGGGAATAAATACTTCCTTTCATGTGTTTACAGGACATACAAAAAAAGATGGAAATGAGCATGATTATCCGATTATTGCAAAACTCGAAGGAACTCTCGTTTTTCTAATGGGACTGGGAAATCTTGAAAAAATTGTAGCGAATTTACTGAAATACGGGAAAAATCCCAATACTCCGGCTGCTGTCATAAAAAACGGAACAACTGCAAAACAGGAGACATATACAGGAACATTAAGGACAATAGTAGACACTGTCAGGGAAAATAATGTCAAAGCGCCAGTTATAATTATAATTGGTGAAGTGGTAAACTTGAAGGAAAAAATGAAATGGTTTGAGAATATGCCATTATTTGGGAAAAATATACTGGTTACAAGAAATAGAGATAAACAGGGGGAAATTACAGATAAAATTATTGAGCTTGGAGGACAGGCTATAAATATTCCTTTTATAAATATAGAATACCTTGATTTTGAAATGCCTGACCTTTCAAAATACAGTACTCTTTTGTTTAACAGCCTGAATTCGGTGATTGGATTCATGAGGAAAATAAAGGATATGAGAGTGTTGGGGAATCTTAAAATAGGCGTTGTAGGGAAAAAAACAGATGAGGAAATGAAAAAATATAGAATAATTCCGGATTTTTATCCAAAAGAGTATACTGTAGAAAAACTTGCCGCTGAAAGTGTAAACTTTACAGAAGAAGGAGAGAATATATTATTTATAGTATCTAACCTATCTCCTGTAAATGAAGAAAAATATACAGAATTATACAATAGAAATTATGATAAACTGGTAGTCTATAATACTCATAAACTGAAAATTGACAGGGAAAAAGCAGAAAAATATGTAAAGGAAAGTGATATATTGATGTTTCTGAGTTCATCAACCTTTGAATCTTTTGCTGACAGTCTTCATTTAAGTGACAATGATAAGATAAAGAAAATATTGAGTAAAAAAATACTTGCTTCAATAGGTCCTGTCACTACAAGAACTATAGAAAAATATGGACTGAAAGTAGGAGTGGAAGCCGAAGAATATACTGAAAACGGTCTTCTTCTGGCAATTCTTGATAAAACTGCTTCAAAAAAATATTAGGATAGAAAAACAGGAATAGAATTACCTGTAAAAGTAATAAAAGTTAAAGGGCAGTGGCTAATAGAAGGAGCAGGAACTGTAAATATTGGAAATTAAAACAGAAATAAAATAAAGATATATTGTATGAGAGCTTGAAATTGCTCTCATATTTAGTTACAATATAAATATTAATAAAGTATGACAAGGAAGAGGAGATTGTTTTGCGTTATTCAAAAATTCTGGATGAAACAATAAAAAACATAGTACCTTCCAGCAGGGAAAGAATGGTGGAAAAGGAAAAGGAACTGAATTCACTTCTGAAAACACCGAAAGGACTTGGGAAACTTGAAGAACTGGCAATACAGCTTGAAGGAATAAAGAAGGACTACAGGCCTGAAAAGAAAATAGTTATTGTAATGGCGGCAGACAATGGGGTGGAAAGGGAGAAAGTCAGCAAATCAGAGAGAATCATTACTCAGTATGTGGTGGAAGCCATGCTGCAGGGAAAATCTTCCGTAAATGCCCTAGGAAAAACTTTCGGAGCAGATATTGAGGTCATAGACCTTGGAATAGATGAAACAACCGATTTGGAAGGGAAAATAAATTTGGCAGGAATTATAAATAGAAAACTTATGCAGACAGGAACTCATAATATAGCTGAAGTGCCTGCAATGGACTACATCACAGCTGTAAAAGCTATAGAAACAGGAATAGAAATAGCTGATATTTTTGCTGAAAAGGGATATAATCTGTTTGCCACAGGAGAAATGGGTATAGGAAATACCACTACAAGCAGTGCAGTACTGAAGGTTCTTACTGATCTGTCGCTGGATGATATTACAGGGTATGGAAGCGGAATAGATGAAAAAACTCTTGAGCATAAAAAAAATGTCATACAAAGAGCGATTGATGTGAATAATGGTAAAGAAGGTATAGATACTTCTGATATTATAGATGTACTGTCAAAAGTTGGAGGACTTGATATTGCAGGAATGGCAGGAATATATCTTGGATGTGCAAAAAACAGTATTCCGGTTGTAATAGACGGATTTATTTCCTCAGTGGCGGCATTATGTGCATACAGGCTGTGTGAAAACGTAAAAGACTATATGCTTCCTTCACATATGAGTGAAGAGCCTGGAATGAAGTACATTATAGAGGAGCTGGGAACGGAACCGTTCCTTTTTATGAATATGAAACTGGGGGAAGGGACAGGTGCTGTAATGATGTTTCCTGTAATAGAAGCAGCATGTAATATAACGTCCACAGTCAGAAAGTATCCTGAAGTGTGATAAAAGAAAAGGAAGTAAAAAAAATGAGCGTAAATTGTAATAATAAAGACAAAGAGACTTTAAAATTATACATTGTAAGACATGGGGAAACAGAATGGAATGTAATCAAACGATTTCAGGGACAGCTGAATACTCCGTTAACCGAAAAGGGAATCGAAAAATTAAAGGAAACAGGAAAAGAGCTTGAGGATGTTACCTTTGAAGAGGTTTATACAAGTGAACTGGAAAGGACAGTAAACTCTGCAGAGATAATTTTAAATGAAAACAGGGGATATAAAAATAATAAACTGAAGCTGAAAAAACTTGCAGAATTAAATGAAGTTCATTTTGGAGTATGGCAGGGATTAAAGTATGAAGAAGTTTTTTTGAAATATCCCGAAGAGGCGAATAATTATTTTTATAATGTGAAAAATTATAAGGCTGAAAATGTAGAGGCTGAAAACCTGAAGGATGCCCTAGAAAGATTTTTAAGGGGGATAAATAAAATTCTTAGCAGCCATAAGTCCGGAAATATACTCGTAGTAACTCATGGAACAGTATTTGAAATGTTTATAAATTATGTGGGAAACAGTAGTATATTTGATATTGATGAAAGAACTCTTATGGGTAACGGGGATTATAAGATTTTCAGTTATGAAGATGGGAAATTTCAGGAGGAAACAGATAAATGATATGGATAATAGGTGGTACAAAGGATTCGAGGGAAATATTTGAAAAACTTGTGGAAGATACTGACAGAGACATACTTGTCAGTACGGCAACAGAATATGGTGGAAAACTTCTAGAAGAATATATCGGAAAGAATGAAGACGGCAAAAGAAAACTGAAGGTAATATCTGAAAGGCTGAATGAAGAACAGATGGAAAAACTTATCCAAAAAGAAAGTATAAACCTGATTGTAGACGCCAGTCATCCCTATGCTGTAAATGTAAGTAGTTCTGCAATAAAAGTGACAGACAAGATGAATGTGAAATATATAAGATTTGAAAGGGAAATGCTTGACTACGGCAGTGAAAATGTAAAAAAATTTGATTCTGTCATTGATGTTACTGAATTTGTCAGAAAAATGGAGAATAAAAATATATTAAGTACGCTTGGTTCAAACAATCTGGAAGAAATAAAGCCGATGGGAGAAAAAAATAATCTTTACATAAGAATACTTCCTACAGTGGATTCTGTAAGAAAAGCTGAAGAACTTGGCTATCTTCCATCAAAAATAATTGCAGTACAGGGGCCTGTAAGTAAAGTGCTTAACAGGGCAATGCTTGAATCCTATAAGATAGATTATCTGATAACAAAGGAAAGTGGAGCAACAGGCGGAGAAAAGGAAAAGATAGAAGCCTGCAGGGAATACGGGACAACAGTTCTTGTAGTGAAGAGACCTTATGTTGATTATGGAACAGTTTACTATGAAATTGATAATCTGATAAAAGATGTAAAAAATTCAATGTTTTAACAGAAAATAGAAGTGTAGTGAATACAGAATAATATAAAAATACAGAATGAGGTTATTTATGGACAGATTTTTTAAGTTTTTAAATTCTGACAGGTATCAGTATACTGAAAGTGAGATATATCTGGAAAATAATATGCAGAATCAGACAGCTGTTTTTGATGTATTTTTACGCACCCAAAATAAAAACGGCTATGCTATAGTCTATGGTATATCTGATGTGCTGGCGCTGATAGAAATACTGAATGAGACATCTTATGAAGACAGGAAAAAATATCTGTCAGAATTATCTGATAATGAAAATTTTATAGAATATATGTCCAATATGAAGTTTACAGGGTCAATAAGGGGAGTAAGAGACGGTGAGATTGTTTTTTCAAATGAGCCAATTCTTACAGTTACGGCACCTCTGATTCAGGGGAAAATACTGGAAACGCCAATTTTAAACGTGCTGAACTATCAGATACTTACAGCGACGGTAACATCGAAAATTATACAGGCAGCTAAAGGCAGGGAAGTCCTGTTTTTCGGAACCAGAAGAGCGTCAGGCTTTGAGGTTGCAATGTCTATGATAAAAGCCTGTTTCGTAACAGGATGCGCATCTCATTCAAACCTTATGGGTGAGTACTTTTATAATTTGAAAAGTACCGGAACGATGACACATGGATTCATTCAGAGCTTCGGTATGGATAAAGATTCAGAATACAAAGCTTTTAACCAGTTCATAAAAACATATAGAAATAAAAAATATCCTTTAATAATGCTGATTGACACATATGACACAATGGAAAGTGGTATAATATCTGCAATAAGGGCATTCAGAGATAATGAAATAAATGATGGATATGAAGGAATGTATGGAATTAGAATAGATTCGGGAAATCTGGGGGAATTATCAAAAAAGTGCAGAAAAATTTTAAATGAAAAGGGGTTTTACAGGGCAAAAATAATTCTCACAGGAGGGCTTGACGAGAAAAAAATAAAAGAGCTTATAGAAAATGCTGCAGAAGTTGATATATTTGGGGTAGGAGATGCCATTGCACTGCCTGAAAAGGAAATAAGCACTGTATATAAAATGTCTAAAATTGGAGAAAATGATGTAATGAAAATTTCTGATGAAGAGCGGAAAACTTCACTGCCTGGAAGCAAGATACTGTACAGAGTTTATGAAAATGATGATTTTTCAGATGTCATAATGCTTGAAAAAGAAAGACCTGAAGAGAAAAATGCGGAAAAACTGACAATCGATTACATAAAAGACGGAGAAAAAATTGAGGAAAACTGCCGATTGCTGACTATGAAAGAAACTAAAAGATATTATGAGAGCAATCTTACATATCTGAGAAAAATATACAGCGAAAAAGAAAAAGGAAACAGGGTGAATCTTTCGGAAAATTTAAAAAACCTGAAGGAAAATCTTATGAAAAGAAAAAAAAGTTGATATTTGGCTAATATGTTTTTATAATACTAAATATAAAAAAGATAAGTTAGAAGGAAAAAAGATGATAAAAGGATTTATAATTTTATTACAGTTTATGACGAGAATTCCCGTTCCTATAAAAGTTGAATATGATGAGGAAAAACTGGGAAAATCAATAAAATATTTTCCTCTTGTGGGACTGATAATCGGATTTTTTCTATTTGAAGTAAATTTTCTTGCTGGAAAGGTTACCGAAAACAGGCAGATTACTGCAGTAGTTGTAATAATGGCAGAAATACTGATAACAGGGCTTATACATATCGACGGACTGGCAGATACTGCTGATGGACTTTTCAGCTATGCAGATAAAGAAAGAATGCTTGAAATTATGAAGGATTCCAGAATAGGAACAAATGGAACGGTAGCACTTATACTGTATTTTCTGGCAAAAATGGTATTTCTTGCAACAGTGAAGCCTGAATACATTCTCCTCTATCCAATTATTTCAAGGCTGTCCACATCAATAAATGCGGGACTGGGAGAGTATGCCAGAAAAAAAGGCATGAGTAACGGAATAATTGAGAAAAATGGAAAAAAGGAAGCAATCATTTCTATGGTGATAACAGCTGTGCTGTCTTTTGCAGTATTGAGATTTAAAGGGTTAATTGTTCTGGTGTTGGCAATACTGTTCATACTTCTTTTCATGAAAAATGTAAAGAAAAAAATAGATGGAATAACCGGAGATACTATGGGAGCTTCCCTTGAACTTACAGGGATATTAGTTCTATTTGTAGGAATAATATTGAAATAATACATAAAGTAGTATCTTAAATATAAAAACTAAAAAACTTAGATAAGGAGAGGATTATGTTTTTTCCATTATTTGTAAATATTGAAAATAAGGAAATATTAATTATTGGCGGGGGAAAAATAGGCGGAAGGAAAGCACGGACTTTAAAGGAATATGGAGGGAATGTAACTGTATATTCTGAAAAAGTTACTGAAGATACAATACTGGCAGATGAAAATATAAAAGTAGTAAATAAAAACGTATCACACAATGAAACAGAAATAAAGGAACTTGTAAAAAAATATTTTCTTGTGGTGGCCGCTACAGATGATACTGAATTAAACAACAGGATATCACATGTGTGCATGAACGAGAACATTCTTGTAAACAATGTTTCTTCAAAGACTGAAATGAATTCCATGTTTGCGGCAGTTGTGAAAAATGATGAGTTTCAGATAGGAATAGGATCCTATGGAAAAAGCTGCAGAAGATCAAAGGCATTAAAAGAAAAAATGCAGCAGCTTATAGATGAGATTTCGAAAACAGAAAAAGAGGTTGAAAATGTATAAAAGACACAGAAAATTGAGAAACAGCAGTGCGATAAGAAATTTAGTCAAAAATATTTATCTTGAAAAGGGAGATTTAATATATCCTATTTTTATTGAAGAAGGGGAAAATATAAAAAGGGAAATTAATTCAATGCCCGGAATTTTCAGATATTCAATCGACAGGCTTGATGAAGAGATGGAAGAACTGAAAAAACTTGGAATAAGTTCCATATTGCTGTTTGGGATACCTTTACATAAGGATGAGTGTGCTACGGAAGGGTATAATGAAAATGGGGTTATTCAGAATGCTATAAGATATATAAAGAAGAAATATCCTGAATTTTTAGTAATTGGTGATGTATGCTGCTGTGAATATACAAGTCATGGACATTGCGGAATACTTGATGAAAAGGGAAATGTGAAAAACGATGAAACTCTGGAAGTGCTGTCAAAAATAGCATTGTCCTACGCAAAGGCAGGGGTGGATATAGTTGCACCTTCAGACATGATGGACGGAAGAGTGAAAAAAATATCGCAGGTTCTTTCAGAAAATGGATTTAATAATATTCCGATTATGTGCTATTCTATAAAATATTCATCTTCATTTTATGGACCTTTCAGGGAAGCCGCAGGTTCAGCACCAAAATTTGGAGACAGAAAGTCCTATCAGATGGACTTCAGATATTCAGGAGATGCACTGAGTGAAGTGGAAGCGGATCTCATGCAGGGGGCGGACATGGTAATAATAAAGCCTGCAATGGCTTATCTGGATATACTTTATAAAATCAAGGGAAATTTTGGAGTTCCTGTTATAGCCTACAGTGTTTCGGGAGAATATTCCATGATAAAGGCTGCGGCAATTAATGGCTGGATAGATGAAAAAAGTATAGTCATGGAACAGATGTATGCTTTTAAAAGGGCAGGAGCAAATGCAGTAATAACTTATTTTGCAAAGGATGTGGCACGATATCTTGATGAAGGATAATTTTTAAAAATCAATATATAGGAGATGAAAAAACTATATTTATTTCATTTATTATAATTTTACTTATCTAAAACAGTCATTCATTAAGAAAAAATCAAAAACTTGCCAAAGGCTCAGACATTGATTTTTTCTAAATTCATTTTCTGCTTTATATTGTAAAATTCTAAATAATTCATAAATATAGCTTTTTCTTTATATAGATTTTTAGAAAATAAATACTACTTGTATATGCTTCAAAAATAAAATATAATAGAATTACAATAATATCTGAAAGGAGGCTGCATAAGATTTTGTGCAGGAGAAAATATGGAAAAAGCGATTCTTGTAACGAGTTTTGGAACTTCACATAAGGATACGAGGGAAAAATGTCTTGATGTGATAGAAAACAAAGTAAAGGAAAAATATGGACAGGAAAAGGTTGAAAGAGCCTACACTTCAGGGATTATAAGAAGGATAATAGAAAAAAGGGAAGGAATTCATATATATGATCAGAAGGAAGGTCTGGAAACTTTGAAAAATAAAGGATATAACGAGATAATAACAATGTCTCTGCATATTCTTGGAGGAATTGAATATTCCAAACTTGATAGCAGTTATGGTAAAGTAACGGAACCTCTTTTAAAAACAGAGGAAGATTATGTGAAAATCGTAAACAATGAAGAATTCAACAATTTAGAAGGAAACGATGCAATTGTATTTATGGGACACGGGACAGAAAGCGCCGCAGACAGTGCATATCAGAAATTGCAAGAGGAATATATAAAAGCCGGAAAAAACAATATTTTTGTAGCTACTGTCGAAGGAGAAGTAACCATTGAAGATGTTATTGCAAAGCTGAAAACAGGAAATTACAAGAGAATATTATTAAAACCTTTCATGATAGTGGCAGGAGATCATGCAAAAAATGATATGGCTTCAGATGAGGAAGATTCATGGAAAACGATGCTTAAGAATGAAGGTTATGAAGTGACGGCATTATTAAAGGGAATGGGTGAATATGAATTTATCCAGAAAATGTTTATGGATAAACTTGAAAAAGTATATAAAATATAATTTCTGGAGGAAAAAAACTTGCTATGAAGAAAATACTCATATCAGGAACAATGAGCGGTAGCGGAAAAACTACAGTAAGCAGTATACTGATGTCAGCTTTTGAAAATGTGGCTCCCTTTAAAGTGGGGCCTGACTACATAGATCCTGGATATCATAAACTTTTTACAGGAAATAAGTCTCATAATCTGGATGCCTTCATGTTTAATGAGAAAACGTTGAAACATATATTCGATACAGGCTCAGAAGGTAAAAACATGGCAATAACTGAAGGGGTTATGGGACTTTATGATGGAGTTGGCCATGAAAAGGACAATTTCAGTACTGCACATCTGTCAAGAATTCTTAATATTCCAATAATTCTCGTAGTTAACGCAAAAGGAATTTCTACAAGCGTTGCGGCAGAAATTCTTGGATTTAAATTATTTGATGAAAATGTTAGAATAAAGGGAGTTATTTTAAATAATGTTTCATCTAAAAAACTGTATTTAAACCTGAAAGAAGCGATAGAAAAGTACACAGGAATTGAATGTGTGGGATATCTGCCAAGAAATGAAAAGCTTTCTGTGGAAAGCAGACATCTGGGATTAAAGCAGGCTTTTGAGCTGAAAGGCTCAAAAGAACTCGAAGAAAAAAAACAGCTTTTTAAGGAAATTGCAGAAAAATGTCTGGATTTAGGAAGAATATATGAAATAGCTGAAGAATTTGAAATTAAAGGCAGTATGGACAGCTTTGAACAGATAAAGGATTTAAAGAATAAATACAAGGGAAAACGTGTGGGATTGGCTAAGGACGGTGCATTTTCATTTTATTACGAGTCCAATCTTTCCCTTATGAAGTTTTCAGGTTTGGAAATAGTGGAATTTAGTCCAGTAAAAGATGAAAAAATACCTGAAAACCTTGATATGATTTATCTTGGGGGAGGATATCCTGAACTATACTGGAAAGAGCTGTCTGAAAATATTTCCATGAAGGAAAGCATAAGACAGGCTTATGAAAATGGAATAAAGATTTATGCAGAATGTGGGGGATTTATTTATCTGACAAACAGGCTGAATTTACTTGACGGAAACAGTGGAGATTTTTGTGGTCTGATAGATGTGGAAATTTCAATGAGAAATAGGCTTAATATTGGAAGATTTGGATATATAAATATAGAAACTGAAAATAGAATTTACACGAAGGGGCATGAATTTCATTATTCAGAAATTTCTGCAGATAATGAAAAAGATAAATTTTATAAAATAGAAAAAAACAATGGAAGAAACTGGAGTTGTGGATATAGGAAAAAGAGCCTGCTGGCAGGGTATCCGCATGTTTCTTTCTATTCAAATATAGAGTTCTTCAAATATTTAATAGAGGAAT
>CAJPML010000003.1 GCA_905371725.1 Leptotrichia sp. oral taxon 215 | reverse complement strand
TATAAAAATAAGAAAACGAAAGGACAGAATGATGAGAGTAGACTTGGAAAAATTTAAAGGTATTTTTATGGCGATGTATTCAGCCTATGATGACAATGGAAATGTAGACAGGGAAAGAGTGAAAAAGCTTGCAAGATATTATGCAGATAAAAAAGTTAAAGGACTGTATGTAGGAGGAAGTTCAGGAGAAGGTGTCCTTCAGAGTGAAGAAGAAAGAAAACTTGTTGTTGAAGCAGTGATGGAGGAAGTAGGAAAGGAACTTACAATTATTGTTCATGTAGGAGCAAATTCTACACCTGAAAGCGTAAGACTGGCACAGCATGCTGCAAAAATGGGAGCAGATGCAGTATCATCAATACCGGCAGTATATTACAGACTTTCACCTCAATCAGTGAAGGCTCACTGGCAGGCAATGATAGACAGTACAGATTTGCCATTCATAATATATCATATCCCACAGACGACAGGATTTAACTTGCCAATGAGTTTATTTGAAGAAATGGCTAAACAGGAAAAGGTAATAGGAATAAAATGTTCATCAGAAAGTACTTTTGAATTACAGCAGTTTAAAGCAGTAGGTGGAAAGGATTTTCTTGTATTTAATGGTCCAGATGAACAGTTTGTAGCTGGAAGAGCTATAGGAGCAGATGCAGGAATTGGAGGAACATATGGAGTTATGCCTGAACTGTTCATGAAGCTTAATGAATATATGAATAACCAGGAAATTAATAAGGCAAGAGAATTGCAAAATGAAGTAAATGAAATTATAAAAGGTCTGCTTTCTGTAGGATCACTGTATGGAGCATGTAAATATATCCTTCATTTAAGAGGAGTAGAAACAGGAATCCCTAGATTACCTATGCTTCCTATAACTGATGAAGCAGTAAAGGAAAAATTACAGAAATTAAACAAGAAAATAGAAGATCTTATTGAAAAAGTAAAATAGAAATAAATTGTCAATGAGGGTTTATTGTTATACCCTCATACTTCCATTTATGGAAAAAATGAATAATTTGAGAAAAACAGGGATATAGTAAATTTATGAAGGAGGACGCTATATGAAATATATCAATATTATAGAGTCATTTTATCCCTCTTTGAGCAAGCAGGAGAAAAAAGTGGCGGACTATATACTTGAAGAAAAGGGTAAAATAAGTTATCAGTCACTTCAGGAAATCGGCAGAAAAATCAATGTAGGTGAAGCAACTATAGTAAGATTTGTAAAAAAAATAGGATTTAATGGGTTTCAGGATTTAAAAATAAATATTGCCAAAGAAGATTTTCCTATAATTGAAACAACATATGAAGATTATATAGACAATATTGAAGCAAATATAAACAATACAATCGCAAATACCAAAATACTCATTGATAGAAAGCAGCTTGATAAGTCGATAAATTTGATTGAGAAGGCGGAAAGACTATTTTTGTATGGTGTCGGTTCTTCAGGATTGGCTGTACAGGAACTTCAGAATAAGCTTTTAAGATTTGGAAAGACAGCATTTGCATACACTGATACTCATTTTCAGGTAATGAGTGCGGCAGTTACAGGTAAAAATGATGTAATAATAGCAGTGAGCCTTTCGGGAGATACTCCTGATATTCTGGAAACACTGGCAGTGACTAAAAAGAATAAAAGTAAGATAATAGTAATTACAAATCATATTTTATCACCTGCAGCACAGATGGCAAACCATGTCCTACTGACAGCAGGAAGGGAAACGCTTATCGATGGGGGATCACTGATTGCAAAAATGTCCCAGCTATACATAATAGATGTGCTGTGTACAGGTTATGCCCTGCAGAATAAGGATGAATCACTAAAAATGAAACATAACACGGCAGAAGCTGTAGTAAGAAAAAATAGCGGAATTAAATAGGAAATAAAAATAACAAAGAAAGGAGGATGTATAGATAAATATTTTATATATTTATCATACAAGATAGAAATGAACAAAGATGAAATACTGAAAAAAATAAAAGGGAAACTGATAGTTTCCTGTCAGGCATTACCTGGAGAGCCTTTGTATATAGAAAACGGAAGTTTCATGCCGCTTATGGCTCTGGCTGCAGAACAGGCGGGAGCGGCAGGAATAAGAACAAATGGAGTGCTTGATGTAAAAGGTATAAAAGAAAAGGTTAGTTTACCTGTAATAGGGCTTATAAAGAAAGTATATGAAGGATTTCCTCAGCATATAACAGTCACTATGAAGGAAATAGATGAACTTATGGAAGCAGGAGCAGATATAGTAGCTTTGGATTGTACTTTAAGGGAAAGAGTGGACGGTCAGACAATAAATGAATTTATAAAACAGATAAAGGAAAAGTATCCGAAAATTTTACTTATGGCAGACATTTCAACATTTGAAGAAGGAATGAATGCTGAAAAGGCAGGAGTAGATTTTGTAGGAACAACACTTAGCGGATATACTCCATATAGTGAAAAATCTGATGGACCTGATTTCGGACTTGTAGAAAAATTAGTAAAAAATTTATCTATCCCTGTAATAGCTGAAGGAAAAATACACGAGCCTAAACAGGCTAAAAAAATGCTTGAGCTAGGAGCTTATGCAGTGGTAGTAGGTGGTGCAATAACAAGACCTCTTGAAATTGCCCAGAGATTTGTCAATGGAATGAAGTAATGGAATTTAATATATAATAATATACACGCTGGGAGAGGAAAAATATGATTTTTACCAATTTAAAAGATGAATTGCAAAATAAAAGTCTTTCAAAGAAAATATATGAATGTATAAAATTTACAGGAGAAAATGACCTTAAAAAATATGAGCCTGGAAAATATGAGGTTCCAGGAACAGAAATAAAAATGAATATAGATAATTATAATACTAAATCTGAAGACAAGGGAATGTGGGAAAGCCATCTTAAATATCTTGATGTTCAGATAATGCTTGAAGGTCAGGAGTATATTGCAGTTAATAATATCCATAACCTTGAAGAGGAAGAAAGACATGTTGAAAATGATTTTTTGAAACATAAAGGTCCTGAATTATTTAGAGTGTTGCTAAAAGCGGGAGATGTACTTGTATTTTATCCGGAAGATGTTCACATGCCGGGATTACAAGTGGAAAAATCTGAAAATGTAAAAAAAGTAGTATTTAAAATAGATGTAAATCTTTTATAATTTGTGCTATACTATTTTTATAACAAAATAGGAAAGGCAGGAAAATAAATGAAATATGTAGAAAATTTTGATAAAAAATTGGAAAAATTTGCGGAAGTAATTATAAAAATAGGAGCGAATGTTCAGAAGGGGCAGAAAGTCTGGATAAACTGTACAACAGATTCATTGCCGCTGGTTTATAAAGTAACTGAAAAGGCATACAAAGCAGGAGCATGTGATGTAAATATAAAACTTACTGATGATAAGCTGAGCCGTATGCATGCTGAATATAAATCAACCGAAGAATATTCAAATATTCCAGAATGGACTGTAGATGAAATAAATGACTATTTAGATAATAATGTAGTTTTTATTCATATTTTAAGCAGTTCTCCTAATCTATTTTCAGGGATTGATGCAGAAAAACTTGGAACATATGCTAAAAATAGAGGAGCTGCTTTAAAATACTACCGTTCACGTGTGATGAATGATGTAAATTCATGGACTATAGTAAGCTATCCTTCGCCAGAATGGGCAAAACTTGTATTCCCTGAAGAAAGTGATGTTGAAAAGGCGCAGGCAAAACTGCTTGATTCTATACTGGAAACAATAAGAGTTGATAAGGAAAATCCGGTAGAAGCATGGAAGGAACATAGCAGAAAATTAACTGAAAAGGCGGAATATCTTAATAAAAAAGCCTACAAAGCGCTACATTATAAATCGGAAGGAACAGACCTTGTTGTAGGACTTCCTGAAAATCATGTATGGATAGCTGCAGGAAGTAAAAATGAAAAAGGTGCAGATTTTATGCCTAACATGCCAACAGAGGAAATATTCACTGCAGGAGATAAATATAGAGTAGATGGATATGTTTCAAATAAAAAACCTTTATCTTATCAGGGAAATATAATTGATGGCTTCAAGCTTACCTTCAAAGATGGAAAAGTTGTGGATTTTGAAGCAGAAAAAGGTTATGACATTTTAAAACAGCTGATTGAAACAGATGAAGGATCAGGAAGAATAGGAGAAGTTGCACTTGTTCCAAATGATTCACCTATATCAAATTCAGGACTGCTTTACTATCAGACATTATTTGATGAAAATGCTGCAAACCATCTGGCTTTAGGAGCTGCATATCCAACAAATGTTGTAAATGGTTCAAATATGAGCGAAGAAGAGCTTGATAAGGCACATGTGAACAGTTCAATTTCTCATGTGGATTTTATGATAGGCGATGCTGAAATGGATATAGATGGAATAAATGAAGATGGAACAAGGGAACCTGTATTTAGAAAAGGAAACTGGGCATTTTAAGGTTATAAAAATAGAGCTATTAATTGCTATAAGTATGGAATTAGTAAATAAAATAGCAATTAATAGAAAATTTTTTCGAATTAGTTGAAAGAAGAAATAATAAATTGTTAATTATAAATATAGGAATGATATAAATAAAAGAAGCACATAAATCAAGAAAATTGAATGATTATATGTGCTTTTAACTTATAAATTAGTATAAAATTTTTTTAGATAAGGTTATTGACAAAATAGAAAATCATACTATAATTATATTGAAAATGGTATGTACCAATATAGAGATTAAAAATAGAAAACCTACGTAAGAATTTTTTAAGGTAGATAAAAAAATTGAATTTTGGCACAAAATTGTGATGATAGTTTTTTTCATCATATTTTTGAAAAATATGAAATTTGGCAAAGAAAGTAGTGTAATATAACTACAGATTTGTTACGATAGTTGAAGTAAAAATAAAGCTGAATATGAGTGAAAATAAATATTAAAATCTTAAAAAATTAATATCGTTTCTGTTTTATCTCTTGCTTTTTTGGAAAAATAAGTTATAATTTAGGTATAAAATGAAAAAAAATTTCATTATTTAGGAGGAAGAAAATGAAGGTTAAACTATTATTGATGTCATTAATAAGTATAATCGTTTTAATGGCATGTAGCGAGAAGAAAGAAGAAAAGAAAGAGGAAGCTTCTTCAGGAGGAAAAGAAGTTGTATTGAAAATGTCGGCTCTTGAATCAGGTTATGGAGATAAAATGTGGCCTGAAATAATTGAGGAATACAAAAAAGTAAATCCAAATGTAAAAATTGAGCTGACACAGGCTAAGGACATTGAAGCAAGTCTTCCAGCAAAATTTCAGGCAGAAGATTATCCTGATGTAATTATGCTTGCAATGGGAAGAAAAGATGGAATTCCAGAAAACTTTGTAAAGGAAAAAGAACTTGCAGATTTAACTCCTGTAATGGATACTAAAGTTCCGGGAGAAGAAAAAACTGTAAAAGAGAAATTAATGGCTGGATTTACAGGAAATACAATTACAAATCCATATTCAGATGGTAAAGTATATTTAATGCCTATGTTCTATAGTCCTACAGGATTATTCTACAATAAGGCTCTGTTTGAAAAAAATGGATGGCAAGTTCCTGCAACGTGGGATGAAATGTTTGCGCTAGCTGAAAAAGCGAAGGAAAAGAAAATTTCATTATTTACATATCCAACAACAGGATATCTAGATTCATTTTTGCCTTCAATTATAGCTGGAAAAGGTGGAGAACAGCTATTTAAAGATACAATGAACTTTAAAGAGGGAATATGGAATTCTCCTGAAATGACAGAAGTTTTTGCTACACTTGGAAAAATTGCTAAATATGTAGAGCCTACAACTGTTGCAAATGCTACTAATGAAGGATTTAAAAAGAATCAGCAGCTTGTACTTGATGATAAAGCTTTATTTATGCCTAATGGAAGCTGGATAGTAGGAGAAATGGCTGAAACAACACCTAAAGATTTTAAATGGGGAATGGCACCTTATCCTGCATTTGCACAAGGTGGAGACAAATATGCATTAAGCTATTTTGAACAGATATGGGTTCCAAAAGCGGCTAAAAATGTAAAAGAAGCACAAGAATTTATAGCTTTTCTGTATTCTGACAAAGCAGCAGAAATTTTTGCAAAATATAACGCAGTACAACCTATAAGCAATTATCCATATGACAAATTGAGTGAAGAAAACAGAATATTCTATGATATCTATAAAAATGGAGCAAAAGCACTTGTTGGTGGATTTGCGACTACAAAACCTGTTGAAGGTATTGATTTTAAAGGAACATTGTATGGAACTTTCAATTCTGTTGTTAATGGTACAAAAACACCTGAACAATGGCAAAAGGAAGTTAATGAAATGATGGAAAAACTGAGAGCTAACTTAATGAATTAATATAAAATATTGTAGATGAAAATGGCTGTTTAAAAATTAGAAGGAATAACAATAGTTCTTAATTTTAAAACAGCCTTTTACAATCTAAAAAATCAAGAAGCTGTTCCAAAAAGGGAAATATGTATTAAAAACGAAGTGGAGATAATTTTTAAACTATTTTTCAATTCTTTCTTGCAGGCAGCTTTTTAATAAAAAATTTTAAGGTGGGAAAATTATGAAAAGTAAAAAATATTCAAAAAGTTTATTTATATTTTTTTCACTGGCACCTGCTATGATTTTATATATTTTATTTAGAATTATTCCAACTTTTCAGGTATTTAGAATGTCGCTTTTTAAAACGAGTGCATTATCTAAAAAGGAAAAATTTGTGGGGTTTGATAACTTTATAAGTCTTTTTCAGGACAAGGCATTTATCAGATCTTTTCAGAATACTATACTTCTGATTGTTGTTGTTACAATTGTAACTCTTGTTTTAGCAGTGTTTTTTGCTGCAATTCTTACAACTGAAAAAATAAGAGGAAGTAATTTCTTTAGAATAATTTTTTATATTCCAAATATATTATCCATAGTAGTTGTTTCAGGTATTTTTTCAGCAATATATGATCCAGGAAGAGGATTGGTTGACAGTATGTTGCATATAGTTGGATTGAAAGGACCAAAAGCAGGATGGCTTGGGGATCAGAACATAGTCATCTATTCAATTGCCATGGCTTTGATATGGCAGGCAGTAGGTTATTATATGGTAATGTATATGGCTGGAATGGCTAATATACCGGATAGCCTTTATGAAGCTGCAGAACTTGACGGGGCAGGGAAAATAAATAAGTTCTTTACGATAACATTGCCGCTTGTATGGCTTAATATAAGGGCAACTCTTTCTTTTTTCATAATAAGCACAATTAATTTGAGTTTTTTACTTGTAGTTCCTTTGACAGATGGAGGACCTGATGGAGCAACTGAAGTCTTTTTAAGTTATATGTACAAACAGGCTTATACAAATCAGAGCTATGGATATGGAATGGCAATAGGTGTTATGGTGTTTGTTTTCTCTTTTGCTTTATCCGGTTTAATAAGTGCAGTAACTAACCGAGAAATATTAGAATATTAGGAGGATACCATGAAGAGAGAAAGTAAAAGTGCTGACAGATTATATAAAATGTTTATTTATACTGTATTAATAACATTTGCGATTTCAATAATTGTTCCAGTTTCCTGGGTTTTTATTGCTTCGTTAAAAGAAAATTCAGAATTTGCAGGAAGTCCATGGAAGCTGCCTAAAGGTTTTTATATCCAGAACTTTGTAGACGCGTTTCAGAAGGCGAAAATGGGAGAAAGTCTCTTTAATTCAGTATTTGTAACGGCTCTTGCATTAGTTTTGCTTATTATAGTGGCTTTACCGGCTTCATATGTACTGGCGAGATTCGAATTTAGGGGAAAGAAATTCTGGAATTCATTTATGAAGGCAGGGCTGTTTATAAATGTAAACTATATTGTAATTCCTATATTTTTAATGTTGCTGGGTGGAGATAAAATATTGAGACAGTCAAAAATTATAGAAAAAAGCTTTTTTCTGGATAACTTGTTTGTGCTTGCCATTATTTACATGACAACAGCACTTCCCTTTACAATTTATCTGCTGTCAAATTTTTTTCAGTCTCTGCCGTCTACATTTGAAGAAGCGGCAGCCATTGATGGAGCAGATCATTTTACAACTATGGTAAAAGTAATGGCTCCTATGGCAAGACCGAGTATAATTACCGTCATTTTATTTAATTTTTTAGCATTCTGGAATGAATATATCATTGCATTGACATTACTTCCAGGACCTAAGAAAACCTTACCGGTTGGTTTAATGAGTCTGATGGCGGCAAGTAAGGGTGCAGCGCAATATGGTATTCTTTATGCAGGAATGGTAATTGTAATGCTGCCTACACTTGTACTTTACATTATAGTGCAGCAGAAACTGACGCAGGGAATGACTTTAGGAGGGTCAAAAGAATAGTAAGAAAAATACAGGAGGAAGGAAATGAAAAGAAAAGGAAGATTCACATTACCTGGAGAAAGTAATTTTCTTGATGAAATAAAGGAAATTATGGAGAAATGGGGAACTGATGCTATACGTGATAGTGATGGGACAAAACTTGATGATGAAATAAAAAAACTTGATACAAAGATATATACAACTTATTTTGTTGCAAGGGCACACAATGAATTTGCTGAAAAGCATATGGAAGAGTGCCAGCAGCTTTATTTAATGTCAAAATTCAATATGGCGGAAAAAAATGAACTTTATATAGATTTTCTGGAAGGGTATTTCGAGGAACAAATTAAGCCGGACTATCTGCATGATGAAAAAGTTTACTGGGAAGTAATAGACAGAACATCAGATGAAATCGTACCTGTTTCAGAATGGGAACTGGACAAGGAAAAAAATCGTGTTCATGTAAAAAATGCAAAACCTTTTCATGAATACACAGTTTCTTTTTTAGCTTATATGATTTGGGATCCAACTCAAATGTACAACCATATTACAAATAACTGGGGTGACAAGCCCCATGACATTCCCTTTGATGTAAGACAGCCTTCTTCAAATGTTTTTATGAGTGATTATCTGAAAAAATGGCTGAAGGAAAATCCTGATACTGATGTAGTGAGATTTACAACATTTTTTTATCATTTTACGCTGGTATTTAATAATCTTGGAAAAGAAAAATTTGTTGAATGGTTTGGATATGGTGCAAGTGTTTCTGTTGCGGCACTTGAAGCATTTGCAGAGTCGAGAGGATACAGGCTGAGAGCAGAGGACATTATAGACAAGGGATACTATAATACAACTTTCAGAGTACCTACAAAACAGTATCTTGATTATATAGATTTTATTCAGGAATTTGTGTCAAAGGAAGCAAAAAAACTTGTAGATATAGTTCATGAAGATGGAAGAGAAGCAATGATGTTTCTAGGAGATAACTGGATAGGTACGGAGCCTTATGGAAAATATTTTGAACAGATAGGGCTTGATGCGGTTGCAGGTTCTGTAGGTGGGGGAGCAACTCTCAGAATGATAGCTGATATTCCGCACGTAAAATACACTGAAGGAAGATTTTTACCTTATTTCTTTCCTGATACATTTTATGAAGGAAACGATCCTTTACCTGAAACGATACAGAACTGGATAACTGCGAGAAGAGCTATTTTGAGAAATCCTGTAGATCGTATAGGTTATGGAGGATATCTGAGTCTGGCCTACAAGTTTCCTAAATTTGTAGACTGTGTAGAAAAGATAGCGGATGAATTCAGGGAAATATATGATATTGTTAAGGGTGGAAATCCCTACTGTAAAATGAAAGTTGCAATATTGAATTCGTGGGGTAAGCTGAGAACATGGCAGACTCATATGGTGGCACATGCCCTGCATTACAAGCAGATATATTCTTATCTTGGTGTGCTGGAATCGCTTTCAGGTATGGCAGTAGATGTATCTTTTATAAGTTTTGATGATGTTATTGAATCTGATATACTTGATAAATTTGATGTTGTAATAAATGCAGGAGATGCAGGAACAGCTTTTTCTGGGGGAAAAATCTGGAAAAATGAAACTTTGGTTGCAAAAATTAGAGAATGGGTTTACAATGGAGGTGGATTTATAGGTATAGGAGAACCTTCTGCCTATGAACATGGAGGAAGATTTTTTCAACTGGCACAGGTATTAGGTGTAGATAAGGAACTTGGATTCAGCCTTTCCACTGATAAATACTTTACAAAGGAAAAAGAGCAGCATTTTATAACAGAGGATGTAAGAAAGAATTCAGAAAATGGAAAAGATATATTTTTTGGGGAAAGTATGAAAAATATATACGCTTTATATGAAAATACTGAAATTCTCGAATATTCTAATGGTGAAATTCATCTTTCCTCACATGATTTTGGAAAAGGAAGGGGAATATACATAGCGGGATTACCTTACAGTGATGAAAACACAAGATTGCTATGGAGAGCTTTACATTATGCGGCACATAAAGAAAATGAATTTAATAAATGGAACTGTACAAATGTTCATTGTGAAGTGCATGTGTATCCTGAGAAAAATAAAATTGCCTATATAAATAACTCCATAGAAGAACAGGTTACAGAAGTTTATAATGAAAGAGGTGCTTCAAAAACTATAAAATTAAATCCAGGAGAAATAATATGGGAGGAACTGCAATGAATACAGTTTTGAGGAGAAGTATCTATATTATACTGTTTGTAGTATTCCTGGCATTAATTATAACAGGTCTGAAAGAGCAGACTCTGGGTTATCTTTTTCGTATGTTTGCAGGCTTGGCAGGACTGATAGTTCTATTATGGGTATACAATAAAAATCATAAATAGAATAGAGGAGATAAATAAATATGAAAGAGAAAAAAAATATAATTCTGATTGTAGTGGATCAGATGAGATATGACTGTATGGGAATAAATGGAAATAACATAATTTCGACACCAAATTTAAATTATCTGGCATCAGAAGGATACAATTTTTCAAATGCTTATTCTGCTATTCCGTCATGTATTCCTGCAAGAGCCAGTCTGATAACAGGACTTAAGGCGGAAAATCATGGCAGAGTGGGTTATGAAGATGAAGTTGAATGGAATTATCCTTTAACATTGGCGACAGTATTTGCAGAAAGAGGATATTATACAAAGTGTGTAGGGAAAATGCATGTATATCCTGCAAGAAAACTGTGCGGTTTTCATCATATAGATTTGCATGACGGATATTTACATTCAAATAGAAAATTTAAAAAGAAATATGGAGAACAGTTTGCACAGACAGATGATTATCTGGAATGGGTACAGGAAAAATTAGGAAATGATGTAGACCTTACCGATTTAGGTCTTGACTGTAATTCCTGGGTGGCAAGGCCATGGCAATATGAGGAGAAGTATCATCCTACAAACTGGGTTGTAACTAAAGGACTGGAATTTTTAAAGAAAAGGGACATGACAATGCCTTTCTTTTTAAAACTGTCTTTTGTAAGGCCACATTCACCACTGGATCCACCGGAATATTATTTTAACATGTATATGGAGCAGGCGGATAAGCTGCCTGAAGTAATATCAGGAAATTGGGAGAAAGCAACAGGATATTCAGAAAAAACAAATTCCATAATTGCTAAAAAAGGTATTATTCCTGAACACGAGCTGAAAAGAGCGATAGCGGCATATTATGGTTCCATAACTCATATAGATCATCAGATAGGAAGACTTCTGATAGGATTAGAAGAACATGATCTTTTTGAAAATACAGTTATAGTCTTTATGTCAGATCATGGAGATCAGCTGGGAGAACATAATTTATTCAGAAAAGCTTATCCATATCAGGGAAGTATACATATTCCTCTGATTGTCTATGAAAAAGGGAAAAAGGATATCCTGCAGAAAGAGTCAATAGATGAAATTATTGAAATCAGGGATATATTGCCAACTCTTGTTGAACTGGGAACCGGAGAAACTGAAAACAGAACTGACGGAAAATCTTTTGCAGCTTTAATGGATATCGGAAATGAAAGTTCAGGCAGTCAAAAGACATTCGGTAAAGGGAAAATCCATGATTTTCTGCATGGAGAACATGAAATGGGAGAATATTCAACACAGTTTATACTTACAAAGGAATGGAAATATATATGGTATTCCCAGACGGGAGAAGAACAGCTTTTCAATCTGAAGAAGGATCCTGATGAGAGAAAAGATTTAATTAATGAAAAAGAATATTCGGAAATTATCCAGGAATTAAGAAGATATCTTATAGAAAGTCTTACAGGAAGAGAAGAGGAGTATGTCGAAAATGGAAGACTTGTAATAGGAAAACATCCTAAACCAACATTGAACTGTTTAAAAAAATAATAAAAATTAGGAGGTAGAAAAAAGTGAGAGTAATAATTTTAAAAGATAAAAAGGAAATAGGAAAATGGAGTGCGTATCAGATAGCAAAAAAAATATTAAAATTTAATCCTACTCCGGAAAGACCTTTTGTACTGGGATTGCCGACAGGATCCACACCTATTGAAACATATAAGGAACTTATAAATCTTTATAAGGAAGGAGTTCTTTCCTTTGAAAATGTAATAACGTTCAATATGGATGAATATGTAGGTCTGGCACCTGAACATGAACAGAGCTATCACTATTTTATGCATGAGAATTTTTTTAAGCACATAGATATTAAAGAAGAAAATATAAATATACTGGACGGTCTTGCTGAAAATCTTGAAGAAGAATGTCAGAGATATGAGGATAAAATAAAATCTGTTGGAGGAATAGACTTATTTTTAGGTGGAATAGGAGAAGATGGACATATTGCCTTCAATGAGCCTGGATCATCTCTTGCTTCCAGAACTAGGGATAAGGATTTGACTTATGATACAATTCTGGCAAACTCAAGATTTTTTGACAATGATATAAATAAGGTTCCGAAACTTGCATTGACTATTGGAGTAGGAACATTGATGGATTCCAAAGAAATTATTATACTTGCCGAAGGATATAAGAAAGCAAGAGCTGTATATCATGCAATAGAAGGTGGAGTAAATCATTTATGGACAGTTTCTGCGTTGCAGCTTCATAGAAGAACGCTTCTTGTGATTGATGAATCAGCTGTTTCAGACATAAAAGTGAAAACATACAGATACTTTAAGGAAATAGAAGCTGAAAATCTTAATCTGGATGAGTATAGGGAAAAACTGATGGAATTAAAAAATAAACAATAGAGAGGTTGAAAAATGATTATAAAAAATGCAAAAATTTTCGATGGACAAAATTTTATAGAAGAAAATACAGTCATTATTGAAGGGAAACTTATAAAAAAAGTCTTAAAGGATAGTGATCTGACACAAGATGAAATCAATGAAAATAAAGTGATAGATATAAACGGTATGGTATTATCTCCAGGATTTATTGATCTTCAGATAAATGGTTGTGGAGGGGTGCTTTTTAACGATGATATATCAATGGAAGCACTTAAAATAATGAATGAAACAAATAAAAAGTTTGGATGTACTTCATTTTTGCCTACACTCATAACATCGCCTGATGAAAAGATAGAAAAGGCACTGGAGTTAATTAAAAATAACAAGGACAAAGAAGAAATAGGAGTTCTAGGGCTTCACATTGAAGGACCTTATATAAGTGTAGAAAAAAAAGGAATACATCGTCCTGAATATATAAGAGTTCTTTCTGATGAAATGATACAGAAAATAGCAGATGCAGGACCTGAAGTAACTAAAATAATAACAATAGCTCCTGAAAAAGCTAAGGTTGAACATTTAAAAACATTGAAAAATGCAGGAATTAACATTGCAATAGGACACTCAAATGCCACTTATGAAGAGTGCATGGAAAAGAAAGACTACTTTAACTGTGCAACGCATTTGTATAACGCAATGAGCCAGCTGGAATCAAGAAAACCTGGTGTAATAGGATTCCTTTTCAATAATGATACTGCAAACTGTGGAATTATAGTTGACGGATTTCATATGGAATTTTCTGCAGTAGAAATAGCAAAGAAAATATTAAAGAAAAGACTTTATCTTGTAACAGATGCAGTTAGTCCTGCAGGAACAACTGATATGAAAGAGTTTCTTTTTGAAGGTAATCAGGTATTTTATGAAAACGGAAAATGTATTTCCCCTTCAGGAACATTAGGAGGTTCAGCGCTAGTAATGAGTGAAGGTGTAAAAAATCTTGTGGAACATGTAAATGTATCACAGGAAGAAGCGCTTAGAATGGCAACTTCATATCCTGCAAAGACAATATCGGTAAATGACAGATATGGATATATAAAAGAAGGATATATCGCTGATTTAACATACTTTGATGGAAATTATAAAGTAAAAGGTACTGTTGCCAAAGGTAATTTGACCGAGTATTAATTTTAGATTTTAAGAAAAGGATGTAGATAAATGGATATGAGCGTTAATAAAACAAAAACACCTTTGTATTATCAGATATATGATTATTTCAAAAACAAAATCAAGGATGAAGAACTGAAGGAGGGAGAAGGGCTGCCTCCTGAAAGGGATCTAGCTAAAATTTTTGAAGTGAGCAGGGAAACAGTCAGACAGGCATTGAAAAAACTGGAAGAGGAAAATTATATATATAGAATACATGGAAATGGAACGTTTGTATCGAATAAAATTATTCAGCAGGATTTGACAAATTTTTATAGTTTTTACGAAGAAACTGTAAAAACAGGAAAGATACCATCATCAAAAGTTCTGGGATATGATATAATAAATGCAGATGAAGAAATGATAGAAATTTTTAAAATTCCGTCATCAGTAAATATACTTCACATAAAAAGGTTGAGACTGATTGATGATGTGCCTGCAATATATGAAGATACATTTATTCCTTTAAACAGATTTGAAGGCTTTGATGCTGAAATGTTAAATGAAAAGCCGATGTATTCAATATTTAGGGAAGTATATAATGTATCTTTTGAAAAAGCGATGGAATCTTTTTCACCTGTACTTGTAGAGAATAAAAAAATTTTAAATCACTTGGGATATAAACATAAAGCTGTGTGTATGCTTATAAAACGGTTGACATATGAAAAAAGTAAAATAATAGAATATACAG
>CAJPML010000002.1 GCA_905371725.1 Leptotrichia sp. oral taxon 215 | reverse complement strand
TAAAATAAAATTAGCTAGTTATTAAAAATATTGCTTATTTTGAGTTTTAAGACACGCACTAGTTAAAGAATAAAAAAATATAATAGAATATAAATTAGGAGGATTGTAAAATGGCAACAGTAAAAAAATTATCAGAAACAGTATATGAAGTATCAGCAACAAGAAGTGGGGAAGAATTGAAACATCTTAAGAAACATGTTTTAGTACATTTTAAGGATGCAAAAGTAGATGGATTTAGAAAAGGGCATGTACCTGCAGATGTACTGGAAAAAAAATTTAAGAAAGAAATAGAAGGAGAAATCCTTAATCACATAATTTCAGAAGAATATAGAAAAGCAGTTGAAGAAAACAACCTTTCACCGATTGCAGATATTAAACTGGAAAAATATGAAAATAATGAAGATAATGTGGAAGTAGTATTTACTATACCTGTATTACCTGAAATTACTTTAGGTGATTACAAGAGCGTAAAAGTAGAAAAAGAAGCATTAGATGTAAATGATGAAAAAGTTAATGCTGAAATTGAAATCATGAGATCAAATGCAGGAAAATTAAAAGAAGTAGCAGATGATGAAGCGGCTAAAGATAAAGATGTTGCAAATATAAACTTCGAAGGATTTGTAGACGGAGAAGCATTCAATGGAGGAAAAGCTGAAGGATTTGACCTTACTTTAGGATCAAAAAGCTTTATAGATACTTTTGAAGATCAAATTATAGGACATAAAAAAGGTGATGAATTTGATGTAAATGTTACATTCCCTGAAGAATACCATGCAGAAAACTTAAAAGGAAAACCTGCAGTATTTAAAGTAAAAGTAAATTCAATAAAGAGAAAAGAAGAAGCAGAATTAAATGAAGATCTTGCAAAAGAACTTGGATATGATTCAGTAGAAGATTTAAAGGCTAAGACAAAAGAAAATCTTATAAAGAGGGAAGAAACAAGAATTGAAAATGAATACAAAGGAAAAGTTGTAGATGCAGTTGTTGAAGGTGTAAACTTTGAAATACCTGAAGCAATAGTAGAAAGAGAAATCCAATTCCAGATAAACAGATTTGCTCAACAGCTTCAAATGCAAGGAATGTCATTAAATCAATATTTTGAAATGACAGGTCAGAATATTGAAAAAATGAGAGAAAGCATCAAGGAATCAGCTGAAAAATCTGTAAAAAGAGATTTAGTACTAACTGAAATAGCAAAAGCGGAAAAGGTTGAAGCGACAGAAGAAGAAGTAAATGCTGAACTGGATAGAACTGCTTTAATGTATGGAATGGACAGAGAAGGATTAGTTGCTGAAGTTAAAAAATCCGGAAATTATGCAAGATTCATAGATGATATAAAATATCAGATTGTAAACAGAAAAACTGTTGATTTATTGGCAAAATAAGGAGGAAATACGATGTACAGTCCTGTAGTAATTGAAAATGACGGACGTGGTGAGAGAAGTTATGATATATACTCCAGACTACTGAAAGACAGAATAATATTCGTAGGTGGAGAAATAGAAGATAATATGGCAAATGCAATTATTGCACAGCTGTTATTTTTGGACGCACAGGATAAGGAAAAGGATATTGTAATGTATATTAACAGTCCCGGTGGAGTAATTACCTCGGGACTTGCCATATATGATACAATGCGTCACATAAAATGTGATGTTTCCACAGTGTGTCTTGGTCAAGCTGCCAGCATGGGAGCTTTACTGCTTACAGCTGGAGCAAAAGGAAAGAGATATTCACTGCCTAATTCAAGAATAATGATACATCAGCCTTTAGGTGGAGCAAAAGGACAGGCAACGGATATTCAGATACAGGCAAAAGAAATCGAAAGAATGAAGGAACTGACAAGTAAAATTCTGTCAGAAGCTACAGGAAAGCCTGTTGAAGAGATTTATCGGGATACAGAGAGAGATAATTTTATGTCTCCTGAAGAAGCTATAGAATATGGACTGATAGATAAAGTCCTATAAATTTAGGAAAAAATAACGAGGTGAAGATTATTGGCAAAGGAGAAACGAATCTGCTCATTTTGTGGAAAATCGGAAGATGAAGTATACCAGCTTATAAGTAGTCCTGATAATGGTGCCTATATCTGTGATGAATGTATAGAAGACTGTCAGGAACTGATTGATGAAAGCGGATATAATGAAGATGGGGAAAAAATGGAACTCACATTATTGAAACCTGCTGAAATCAAAAATAGGCTTGATGAGTATATAATAGGCCAGGAAAGGGCTAAAAAAGTTCTTTCTGTCGCTGTATATAATCATTTTAAGAGAATTAAGCACAAAATGAAAAACATAGATGACGTAGAACTGCAGAAATCAAATGTTTTATTAGTAGGGCCTACAGGAAGCGGGAAAACTCTTCTGGCACAGACACTGGCAAAAATTCTGAATGTACCGTTGGCAATAGCTGACGCAACTACATTGACAGAAGCTGGATATGTAGGTGACGATGTAGAAAATGTACTTTTAAAACTTATAAAAGCTGCAGACTATGATATAGAAACTGCTGAACATGGAATAATATACATAGATGAAATAGATAAAATCGCAAGAAAATCAGAAAATATGTCTATCACAAGGGATGTTTCAGGAGAAGGTGTCCAGCAGGCATTACTGAAAATAATAGAAGGAACGGTTGCTAGCGTACCGCCTCAAGGTGGAAGAAAACATCCGAATCAGGAAATGATAGAAATAAATACAAAAGATATACTGTTTATTGTAGGAGGAGCATTTGAAGGTCTTGAAGGTAAGCTTAGAAACAGAATAAATCAGAAAAGAGTAGGTTTTGGTTTGGAAATAGAAGAAAAAAAGCTGGATGAACTCACTTTATATGAAAATGTTTTACCGGAAGATCTTATCAAATATGGGCTTATACCTGAGCTTATTGGGAGATTACCTATAATTACAGCATTGCATGGACTGGATGAAGAAGCAATGGTAAAGATACTTACAGAGCCTAAAAATTCATTAGTAAAACAGTATAAAAAGTATTTTGAGATGGAAGATGTCGAGTTAAGCTTTGATGATGATGCAATAACTGAAATCGCAAAACTTGCGCTGAAAAGAAAGATAGGTGCAAGAGGGCTTAGATCAATTATTGAAAATGTAATGCTTGATTTGATGTATGAAATCCCTTCAATGGAAAAAGTTTCAGAAGTAAGAATTACTAAGGAAGCAGTTGAAGATAAAGAAAAAGTTATAGTAAAGTAATTTAAATTTAAAGATTCTGAATAAGAAAAATTGAAAAGAAAAAATGTAAATTAGGAAAAATAGGGCTATCTTTTTTAAAGTTTGTATGTTAAAATATACAAGTTTAAAAGAAAGGAGAAATATGTTAAAGAAACCTTTTATAGCAACAAGAGAACTAGTTGTCTTTCCTGGTGTAGTAACACCTATATTTATAGGTAGGCAGGCCAGCCTTTCGAGTCTGGAAGAAGCACTTTCAAGCTTTGATAATAAGCTGATACTTTCTACACAGAAGGATCCAAATGTAGAAGATCCAAAACTGCCTGAAGATGTATATGAAACAGGTGTACTGGTTCATGTAATCCAAACAGTTAAAATGCCAAATGGTAATGTAAAAGTTCTAGTAGAAGCTAAACATAGGGTATTAATAGGAGAATTTCAAGAGAAAAAAGGTGTGCAGTATGCAGACTATGAAGAAATATTTCCGAAACCTGTTGATGAAAGTAAATCAGAAGCATTGAAAAGAAGAGTAATTGATGAGTTTTCAAATTATGCTAAAATAACTCAGAAAATATTGCCTGATGTGATTTATAATATAAAGGAAGTAAGAAATATTGATAAGGCTTTTGATCTTATCTGTACAAACCTTATGATAGCGACTAATGTAAAACAGGAACTACTTGAAATTCTTGACGTTGAAGAAAGAGCATATAAAATATTGAGTATTCTTGAAAAAGAAATTGAAATATTTACCCTCGAAAGGGAAATAGAAAACAAAGTCAAGGAACAGATGGCAGAAGTACAGAAAAACTATTATCTAAGGGAAAAAATAAAGGCAATGAGGGAAGAAATGGGTGAAGATTCTGATTCTGATGAAGAACTGGAAGAACTGGATCAGAGGGTTCAGGACTCAAAAATTCCTAAAGAGCTGAAGGAAAAAATGGTAAAGGAACTTTCAAGACTGAAAAAAATGCCTGATTTCTCTGCAGAAGCTTCTGTAATAAGAAGTTATGTGGAAACTGTACTTGAATTACCATGGGATAAATCAACAAAGGATGAAATAGATATTGAAAAGGCTGAAGAAATACTAAACGAAGATCATTATGGATTGGAAGAAGTCAAGGCAAGAATACTAGAATTTTTGGCTGTAAAAAAATTAAACAATACACTTAAGGGATCTATAATCTGTCTTGTAGGCCCTCCAGGTGTTGGGAAAACCTCACTTGCAAATTCTGTCGCACGTTCAATGAACAGAAAGTTTACAAGAATCTCATTAGGTGGATTAAGAGATGAAGCTGAAATTAGAGGACATAGAAGAACATATATAGGATCAATGCCAGGAAGAATTATAAATTCATTGAAACAGGTGGGAGTAAACAATCCTGTAATGCTGTTTGATGAAATAGATAAGATGGCATCTGACTTTAGGGGAGATCCTGCTTCAGCAATGCTGGAAGTATTGGATCCTGCTCAAAATCATACATTTGAAGATCATTATATAGACTATCCGTTTGATTTGTCAAAAGTATTCTTTATATGTACAGCAAATGATCTAGGCGGAATACCTGGACCGTTAAGAGACAGAATGGAAATAATCTATATAGAATCCTATACTGAATTTGAAAAACTTAATATTGCGAAAAGATATTTAATACCGCAAACTCAGGAAGAAAATGGACTTAAAAATTATAAAATACCATTTACAGATGACTCAATACTTAAGATAATTAACGAGTATACTAGGGAAGCAGGAGTAAGAAACCTCAGAAGAGAAATAGGAAAACTGTTTAGAAAAATGGCAAGGGAAGCTTTGACTGCAAAATCTAAGAAATTGTCTGTAACTGAAGCAAAAATAAAAAAATATCTTGGAAATCCAAAATTCAGGGAAGATAAAATTAAGGAAAAAGCAGGAAAAGTAGGAGTTGTAAATGGACTGGCATGGACTGCTGTCGGAGGAACAATGCTGGAAGTTCAGGCTGTAAAGATGGAAGGAAAAGGAAATCTTCAACTTACAGGAAAACTTGGAAGTGTAATGCAGGAATCTGCTAAAGTTGCTTATTCATATGTAAGGCATATAAAAAATGAGCTTGGAATAAAAGATAAGTTCAATGAAACAACTGATATTCATTTGCATTTTCCTGAAGGAGCCGTTCCAAAAGATGGACCATCTGCCGGAATTACAATAACTACTGCTATTATATCAGTACTGACTGATAAAGAAGTAAGACAGGATATAGCAATGACAGGAGAAATAACTATTACAGGTGAAGTTCTTGCAATAGGTGGAGTAAAAGAAAAAGTTATAGCTGCTCATAGAGTTGGAATAAGGGATGTTGTTCTTCCACTAGACAATAAAATTGATACAGAAGAGCTACCTGAAGAAATAACAAAGGAAATGAAATTCCATTTTGCTGAAACCTATGATGATGTAAAGAAAATTGTTTTCGTAGAAAAAACAGTTAAGAAATCAGGAAAAACTGTAAAAAAGAAGACAGTAAAAAGTAAAAAAACAACAAAAAATTAGAGATTATTTTGCTTGAAAATAGAAATAGAACTATCTCAAAGTAGAAAATATGGATATAATTTATGATAACTATATTTGTTTAATTGTTATTTTAATTGTAAAATTAGAAATAATTTATAAATATAGTTTTTCATATTAACTTCTAATTTTTCTTTTGAGGTAGTTTTTATTTTGAATAATAATTTTCCTCTTTTTCTAATTTTTATAATTGTATAATAAAGTAAGAAACTTTTATACCGTATTATTATTGAAAAATGTTTAAACAAGAAAAAAAAATCACAAAAATATTTTTTTGTGAAACACTTGAATTTTTTCAAAATAGGGTTATACTTATAGTGATGTATATAAATAACAAATATACACTAAAATAAAAATGAGAGGATGATGCAAATGGCGGTAGAATTACAAAAGAAATATGATTTATTTATTGATGGAAAATGGGTGCCTTCATCTGATGGTAGTACATTAAAGGCATATAGCCCTTCTACAGGGGAAGAACTGGCAGTTATAGCAGAAGCAACTGCTGAAGATGTTGATGCAGCAGTAAAGGCTGCAGAAAAAGCATTTGAAAGCTGGAAAAAAACGTCTCCGATTGAACGTCAGGATTTATTATTAAAAATTGCAGATATAATTGATAAAAATAAAGATTTTTTAGCAGCAGTGGAAAGTATGGACAACGGAAAACCAATAAGGGAAACTTCTTTTGCTGATATTCCACTGGGAGCAGATCATTTCAGATATTTTGCAGGGGCAATAAGAAGTGAAGAAGGAACATCAAAAATGCTTGATGAAAATTTATTAAACCTTATATTGAGAGAACCTATAGGAGTAGTAGGACAAATTATACCTTGGAATTTCCCATTCCTTATGGCTGCATGGAAACTGGCTCCAGCTCTTGCAGCAGGATGTACAGTAGTGTTAAAGCCTTCAAGTCACACATCACTTTCAGTACTTGAATTAATGAGACTTATAGCAGATGTAGTTCCAAAGGGAGTAATTAATGTTGTAACAGGAAGCGGTTCAAAATCAGGAAATTATATGTTAAAACACAAAGGATTTAAGAAACTTGCATTTACGGGATCAACAGCAGTAGGACAAGATGTATACTCGGCTGCATGTTCATTAATGATTCCAGCAACATTAGAGCTTGGAGGAAAATCTGCAAATATATTCTTTGAAGACTGTGATTTAGATATGGCAATGGATGGAGCCCAGCTAGGAATACTGTTTAATCAGGGACAGGTATGCTCTGCAGGTTCACGTATATTTGTTCAGGATACAATTTATGATAAATTTGTTGAAAGACTAAAAAATGTATTTGAAAAGGTAAAAGTAGGAAATCCTTTGGATCCTTCCACACAGATGGGATCTTTAATATATGAAAGACATTTGAAAGATGTACTTAATTATGTAGAAATAGGGAAAAAGGAAGGAGCACGTTTAGTTACAGGAGGAACAAGAATAGAAGACGGAGAGCTTAAAAATGGATTCTTTGTAAGACCTACAATTTTTGCAGATGTAACAAATGATATGAGAATTGCACAGGAAGAAATTTTTGGACCTGTAGTAGTAGTGGAAAAATTCCATAGTGAAGAAGAAGTTATAAAAGCTGCGAATGACAGTATTTATGGATTAGGAGGAGGAGTATTTACTCGAGATTTAAATCGTGCAATCCGTGTTTCAAGAGGAATTGAAACAGGACGTGTATGGGTAAATACATATAACCAGTTCCCTGCAGGAGCACCTTTTGGAGGATATAAGCAGTCAGGAATAGGACGTGAAACTCACAAGGTTATATTGGAACATTATACTCAAATGAAGAATATCCTTATAAACTTAAACGAAAAACCATCTGGATTCTATGAAACAGAATAGTTAATAAAAAATGAAAAAGGCTTATTATAGCAGATAAATAATGAAATAATTAAGAGAACTATATTGATGAGTTATTTGAAATTTCACAATTTAAAACTGGAAATGAAATTAGAAAAAGGTAATAGCCTAATTTTTAGGCGAGTTTTACCTTTTTCTTAATAAATGACAATTTTATATCAGTGAAATTTTAGTAAATGAATCAATATAGTTTTCGCGTATTATGTTTATATTTTTCTGTAATATAGCCTTTTTCTATTTTTTATTAACTTTCATCTATGTAGTAATCAGCTTGTTTTTATTAGTATTATAGTATATAATATAAATAAAGCAAAAATAGGTGATGTGTATGAAAAGAAATATAGCAGCATTTTTTGATATTGATGGGACGATTCATAGAAATTCACTACTCATTGAACATTTTAAGCTTCTTTTAAAGTACGAATATATTAATGTAATGTCATGGGAAGGGAAAGTAAAGGAAAAATTTTCCAGATGGGAAAACAGAACAGGAGATTATGATGATTATCTTGAAGAACTGGTAGAAATTTATGTGGAGGCACTGAAAAATTTTAGTAAGGCTGACATGGATTTTTTGGCAAAAAGAGTTATAGAATTAAAGGGTAACAAAGTTTATAAATACACGAGGAGCAGACTTCTTTACCATATAAAAAATGGTCATGAAGTAATTATTATTTCAGGAAGTCCAGATTTTCTAGTAGGGAAGATGGCTGAAAAGTATAATGTAAAAAACTATACAGCCTCAAAGTATTTAACTGATGAAAATGGTATTTTTACTGGAGAAGTAATACCTATGTGGGATGCCAAGAGTAAGAAAAAAGCCATTGCCGAATATTGCGATAAATATGACATAGATTTAGAAAAGTCCTATGCATATGGTGATACAACAGGAGATTTTACAATGTTTAAAAAAGTTGGAAATCCAGTAGCTATAAATCCTGCAAAAAAGTTGCTGGATAAAATAAAAAAAGATAAGGAACTTAGGGAAAAAGCAATGATTATAGTAGAAAGAAAAGACGTTGTATATAAACTCAGACCTGATATGGATATTATATCTGATATATAGGTTTGTAATATAAAAATAGGAAGAGGATGATGTTAACTTATGGAAACAAAATTAAAAATAGTCTTTCTGGATAGAATAACAGCAGGACCAATTGAACTTAAAGAAAGATTTTCAAAATATGGAGAATACATTGAATATGATGACACAAATCCAGAGCAAATTGTGGAAAGAATAAGTGATGCAGATGTAATAATAACAAACAGGATTAAATTGAGAAAGGAACATTTTGAAAAGGCTCCTAAATTAAAGCTGGTTCTTATAACTGCTACAGGATTTAATCATATTGACATAGAAGGTGGAAATGAAAAAGGTATAAAAACAGCCAATGTCTCAGATTATTCTACAAATTCAGTGGCACAGCTTGCAATTACTTATCTGTTGAATGAGTTGACACCAATAACGGAATATAATAAAGAAGTAAAGAATAACAAATGGCTGGATATAACTATTCCGGAATTTCAAAGTTATCCTATAAATGATGCCGAAGGAAAAATTCTTGGAATAGTCGGTTTTGGGAATATCGGAAGAAAAGTAGCAGTAATGGCAGAAACTTTAGGAATGGAAGTAATGGTTGCAAAAATTCCTGGAAGAAAGTATGATGAAAATAATTCTCAAAACACCCATGAAACAAGGTATGAACTAGATGAAGTACTTGAAAAGTGTGATGTTTTAACACTTCATACACCATTATCGGAATTAACAAGGGATTTAATAAATCTTGAAAGAATGAAAAAAATGAAAAAAAGTTCGATAATATTGAATCTTGCGAGAGGACCTGTTATAAATCAGGAAGATTTATATTTTGCACTGAAAAATAAAATAATAAAGTCAGCAGCAATTGATGTTACTAGCGTTGAGCCAATTGAAAAGGATTCAAAACTGTTTGAGCTGGAAAATCTTCTTATAACACCGCATATAGCATGGAAATCTGAAAAAAGTCTAACTAGACTTATGGATGAAGTGGAGAATAATCTTAAAATGTTCCTTGAAGGGAAACTTGAGGGACTGAAGTAAAAACTGCTGCAAAAGTAAATTTCATGTATAATAAGCGGAAGAGGTGAATGAAAAATGTTTTCAAATACATTTATCGGAATAAAACTTGAGTTTGATGGGCTTTATTATGGAGGAAATTATGAAATAGAAATTTTTTCTGACGGAAGACTATATTATTCATATATTGAAAATGACTCTATAGAAATAAAAAAAGGTTCATTTCAGGTAACTCAGAAGGAAGTGATGATTTTTGAGGAAATGATGGAGTATTTTGAATTTTTGAAGACCCAGAGAAATTATATGGTAAGTGGATATGGATTTGGAAATGGAATTCTTGTAATTCAAAAGAAAAATGGAAGAGAAGAAAAGATTCGTTCAGGCAAGGAAATGATGTTTGAATATGCTAAAATTCTGATTGATAAATATACTGTAAAATCAAAACAGATATTTCTGCTGGATACATATCTGGTAGGAATAAAATATATAAGAAACTTTAATATTAAAATGAAGTATGCAAATGTACTAGATCTTTTCAGGGAATTTAACGGCTCTTCCTTAAATTTAGTAGCAGCATATAACGAAAATAAGGAGAGGGTAGGATATCTTCCAAAAGAACAGAGTGAGATAATAGCAAGGCTTATTGATTCTGGAAAGAAGATAATAGCAATTCCTATTCCTTTTGATGGAGAAGTTGCATTGAAAATTTATCTGGTAGATTAAAGTTTGACAAATAGAGTAAAATATGATATATTATCACAGTATACGCATAAATTAGGTGGCTAATACCTATAATTTAGCGATTTTGAAATTTTGGAGGTGGACGAAATGTTTGCAGTAATTAAGACAGGTGGAAAACAGTATAAAGTTCAAGTTGGATCTGTATTAAAAGTTGAAAAATTAGCAGCTGAAGTAAATTCAGACGTAGAAATCAAAGAAGTTTTGTTAGTAGGAGAAGGAGATAATGTAACAGTTGGAACTCCTTTTGTTGGAACTGCTTCTGTTGTAGCTACAGTTAAAGAACATGGAAAAGGTGACAAAAAAATAAACTTTAAATACAATAAAAAAACTTACTACAGAAAAAAAGGACACAGACAGCAATATACAGCAATTGAAATTAAATCAATAAATGCTTAATTGATGTGTGGTTTAAATGATAAAAATAAAATTTCTGAAAAAAAAAGAAAGAATTATATATTTTGAAATAACAGGACACGCTAATCATGGTGAATATGGGGAAGACATAGTATGTTCAGCTGTTTCTTCAGTTTCTCAAATGACTTTAAATGGTCTGTTGGAAACTTTGAAACTTGATGACAGGCTTCAATATGAAGAAAAAGAAGGATATATTGTCTGTGATTTAGATAAATCTAATTTAACTAATGATGAAATTGAAAAGTCGCAAATTCTAATTTTATCAATGTATTCGTATTTGAAAGCAGTGGAAGAAAGTTATGGAAAATATGTAGAAATAAGAGTTAGGGAGGTATAAAAAATGATATTGAAATTAAATTTGCAGTTGTTTGCCTCAAAAAAGGGACAAGGATCTACTAGAAACGGAAGAGATTCCAATCCTAAATATTTAGGTGTTAAAAAATATGATGGTGAAGCAGTAAAAGCTGGAAATATAATTGTTAGACAAAGAGGAACTAAATTCCATGCAGGAACTAATGCAGGATTAGGTAAAGATTATACATTATTTGCTTTGACTGACGGATTTGTAAAATTTGAAACTTTTGGAAAAGGTAAAAAGAGAGTAAGTATCTATTCTGAAAGAAAAGAAGCTTAATAACTGATAATTTATAATTAGAAAGGCAGATTCTTTATGTAATCTGTCTTTTTTTGCAATATAATAAAACTTGTTTTTTTCTAAATAATATAGTATATTAAATTATGTGTTTTTAATTAAAAGGTAAAGTGAAAGGAAATTTTATTGGAATGAATGATAAGATAAAAATAGTAGGAGCAAGGGAACATAACCTGAAAAATGTAAATATAGAAATACCCAAAAACCAGTTTGTAGTTATTACAGGAGTTTCAGGAAGTGGAAAATCTTCCCTTGCCTTTGATACCATATATTCAGAAGGTCAAAGGCGATATGTTGAGAGTCTTTCAGCATATGCAAGAATGTTTATAGGACAGATGCAGAAGCCTGAACTGGACAGCATAGAAGGACTTTCCCCTGCAATATCAATAGAACAGAAAAGCGTTTCAAAAAATCCGAGATCAACTGTAGGGACGACTACAGAAATTTATGATTATATGAGATTATTATGGGCACATATAGGTGAGGCACATTGTCCAATATGTGGTCAAAAGGTGGAAAAACAGTCAATTGAGGAAATTACTGACAATATAATTGAAAATGGTGCAGAAAAGGATAGATTAATAGTTCTTGCACCAGTAATAATCGATAAGAAAGGTACTCATAAAAATTTATTCTTAAATTTACAGAAAAAGGGATTTCAAAGAGTCAGAGTAAATGGAGATATTCTTGATTTGAATGATGTCATAGAACTTGATAAAAATAAGAGACACAATATAGAAGTTGTAGTGGACAGAATAGTGATAAAACATGATGATAAGGATTTTCTCAGCAGGCTGACAGAGGCTGTGGAAACAGCAAGTGAACTATCTGAAGGAAAAATAATTGCAAATATAAATGGAAAGGATATTAAATATAGTGAAAATTTTGCATGTTCCGATCATCCTGATGTAGTTTTTCCTGATATCGTGCCTAGGCTTTTTTCTTTTAATGCACCTTATGGGGCATGTGAAAGCTGTAATGGACTTGGTTCCACTCTTGAGGTTGATGAAAAGAAGCTTATCGTAAATGAAGATCTGACCTTAAGGGAAGGAGGAATAATTTTTCCAGGTGCTTCAACACAGAAAGGCTGGGGCTGGGAACTTTTTACATCCATGGCAAAGGCCCATAATATAGATATGGATAAAAAGGTTTCGGAACTGACTGAAAAGGAAAAAGAAATAATATTTCACGGAAGCAGCAAGAAATTTAAGTTTGTCTGGTCAGGAGACAGTTTTAGCTATGATGGCTACAGGGAATTTGAGGGACTTGTAAAAAGTATAGAAAGAAGATACAGGGAGACTGCTTCAGAATCAATGAAGGAAGAAATAGAAGCTAAATATATGATAGACAGGACATGTAAGACATGTCATGGAAAAAGACTGAAGGATGTTGTGCTTGCAATAACCGTAAATGGAAAAAATATAATAGATCTGACAGAAATGAGTGTTACAGAAGCACTGGAATTCTATGAAAATATAGAACTGACTGAAAAGCAGAAACAGATAGCGACGGAAATATTAAAGGAAATAAAGGAAAGACTGTCGTTTATGATAAATGTAGGACTTGACTATCTTACATTATCAAGAATGACAAAAACTCTGTCAGGAGGGGAATCACAGAGAATAAGACTTGCAACTCAGATAGGAAGCCGTCTTACAGGAGTTATATATGTCCTTGATGAGCCAAGCATAGGTCTGCATCAGAGGGATAATGACAGGCTTCTGGAAGCATTGAAGGATTTAAAGGAAATCGGTAATACTCTTGTGGTGGTGGAACATGATGAAGATACAATGAGGGAAGCAGACTACCTTATAGATATGGGACCTGGAGCAGGAATTAATGGTGGAGAAGTTGTTGCGGCAGGAACACCTAAGGAAGTACTTAAAAACAAGAAATCACTTACGGCAAAATATCTTACAGGAAAAGTGAAAATAGAAGTTCCTGAAAAAAGAAGAAAATCAGATAAGGAAATAAAACTTAAGAATGCAAAGGGAAATAATCTGAAAAATGTAACAGTAAGTATTCCTCTTGAAGTGTTTACAGTGGTAACAGGAGTTTCAGGAAGCGGAAAATCTTCGCTTATAAATCAGACGTTATTTCCGGAACTGCATAACAGGTTGAATAAAGGAAAGCTTTATCCACTTGAAAATGGTGGGATAGATGGACTTGAACATTTGGAAAGAGTAATAGATATTGATCAGTCACCAATTGGAAGAACTCCAAGATCAAATACTGCAACATATACGAAAATATTTGACGATATAAGGGATTTATTTTCACAGACTAAAGATGCAAAAGTAAGAGGTTACACTAAAGGAAGATTTTCCTTCAATGTAAAAGGTGGAAGATGCGAAGCCTGTGGAGGAGCAGGAATTAATAAAATTGAGATGAATTTCTTGCCTGATGTATATGTGGAATGTGAAGTGTGTAAAGGAAAAAGATATAACAGGGAAACACTGGAAGTTCAATATAAAGGAAAAAATATTTCAGAAGTGCTTGACATGACAGTGGAAGAAGCCTATGAATTCTTTAAGACGATACCTGCTCTGGAAAGAAAGCTTCAGACACTTATAGATGTAGGAATGAACTATATTAAGCTAGGACAGCCTGCAACTACCCTTTCAGGTGGAGAAGCCCAGAGAATAAAACTTGCTACGGAGCTTTCAAAGGTTTCAAGGGGAAAAACTATTTATATACTTGATGAACCTACAACAGGTCTTCATTTTGAAGATATAAGAAAATTGCTGGTTGTATTGGACAGACTTGTAGAAAAGGGAAATACCGTGCTTGTAATAGAACATAATCTGGATATAATAAAATTTGCGGATTATATCATAGATGTAGGACCTGAAGGCGGTCACAAGGGAGGGCAGATTATTGCTAAAGGTACTCCTGAACAGATTGTAAAATCAAGAAAATCCCACACAGGAAAATTTTTGAAAAAATATCTGAAATAAGAATAAAATATACAGAATATTGAATCAGAAAATACAATAAATACTATTAACAGAGAAAATATACAGGAAAACAAAGAAAAAAGATTTAAAATAGGAATATCTTGAAAAAATTTCAGGATATTCTTTATTTTGTTTATAGGGAAAGTAAATTTATAAATTATAGAAATGAAAGGAATGAAAAAAATGAAAAATGTAAATCTAAAAAAATCAATAAAGTACATCTTATTATTTGCAGTAATGCTGTTTGGACTTATATCGTGTGATTTTCTTTCAAATAAAACGATACATGTCTCAAAAACGATAATTCAGGAAAAAACAGAGAAAAAATTTCCGATTACAAAGAATTTTTTGCTTGCAAGTGTAACTTTAAAGAATCCGAAAGTTGATTTTAAAGATGAAAAAATACTTATAGAAACTGATTATAGCATGAATTTTCTAGATGAAAACAGCAAAGGAAAAATGTATTTGAGTAGTGGTATAAGATATGATGAAGTAAAGGAGGAACTATACCTCGTTGATTTATCAGTAGATAAGATTGTAAATGATAAAGGAGAGGAAACAGCCAATTCCAAAGCAGAAAATACTTTAAAAACATTAATAACTAACTATGTGGAAATGAGTCCGATTTATAAATATGGTGAAGA
>CAJPML010000001.1 GCA_905371725.1 Leptotrichia sp. oral taxon 215 | reverse complement strand
ATTATGCTTTTTTTCTGACATTATCATTCTTCCTTCCTATATTCTTTAATAACTTTATTTAAACTTAGATAATATGATTTTTCAAAATTTTTTTCTATGCAGAAAATAAGCTAATTTAAATATACCCCTTAATGCTTTGTTTAATCTTTTATTACGATTAAGTTTTAATTAATTGTTATTATGCGCTATATTTTTATATAATTTTCCAAAAAAAACACCCTTTCGGGCAGTTTTAAATTTTATCTATTATTCTATTTTCTATTTTTTGTTTTGGTGGAAATGACGGGAATCGAACCCGTGTCCAAAATACAAAGTTCTTACTATCATCTACAAGTTTAGTCTATTTATCGCTTTAACCGAAAAGATATTAAACAGACAAAAGTCTAACGGCGAGATTATAAAGTGTCCTCAGATGACATAATCATACATCCGAGTAAGCCATTAAAGTGACGTCATCTTAAAGAAAAATGGCGATTTCTTAAAGTGACGAGCTGCAGCTTAGGCAGCTAATGCGTAATTATCGTTTCCGATTATATTTAAGTTGGATTTTAAAGCTCCCGCTTACTTGCCGATAACAAGCTTCCTATCCTGTCGAAACCAAAACATTCCCTTATTCTATTGTACTATGATTATATCACATTTACATTTTTTTGAAAAGTATTAATTTTAGGTATTTTAGTACAGATTCCCTCAGATATTATACTAAAAACCCTATAACTCCATATACTCCCAAAGTCACTAAAGATGCAGCTATCAATACTCCAATAAAAATATACACAAAAGATTTTTTTCTGTCAAATTGAAGTAATGCAGCAATTAAGGCTCCTGTCCATGCTCCTGTTCCTGGAAACGGAATTGCTACAAATAGCATAAGTCCAAGAAATTCTTTATTTGCAATGCTCTCACTTCTGCTCATTGCTCTTTTTTCTATTTTTTCAATAACATTTACCATTATGTTTCTTTTTTTCATAAATTCAAACACTTTTACAACAAATAAAAGTATAAAAGGAACAGGTAAAATGTTACCTATAATTGAAGTTATCATATTTGTATACCATGGAAGTCCCTGATAGTATCCTATCGGTATGCTTCCCCTCAGCTCTATGACCGGAAGCAGGGAAATAAAAAATATTCCAATTATCTTTCCAGCATTCACTCCAAATATGCTTATAATAAATGCTACTATTGACTGAGCCAGTTTCTTCATATTCTAATTTATAACTGCTAAATCTTAAATCCGATTAAGACAGCAGTTTTCTCCTTTCTTTTTATTTTACAATTTCAAATTATTATATCATAAAGTTCCTGTTAAGACCATTCTATTTTTATAATTTTTTATACTTTATAACAGAATATATTCTTAAATTTTATACTATATTAAAAAGACGAAAATATAATATCTTCGTCCCGACTTCTTTTCTTCTAACAACTTACCTAACATTAAAATAGCAATTATAATAAACTAATATAAGCAATTAACACTTCTTCTTTATCATCAATTGTATTGTATCATATTTTTATTAAAGAAAAATGAGAACTTTTTCTTTAATAATTACCATTCAGGATAGATGATTCTCATATCATCCTGATCCAAAAATACAGCTTTTTTCAACTTTGTATCATATCCAATACAGCTATACTCATCACAAATTACATTCTTTTTCAAAGTTGCTTTTGATACTTCAGTCTGATTCCATTCTGTTTCATTTTCAGATTCAGCATCTGAAAAAAAATGTGTAATTTCATATTTCCCATTTCCTACTTTTTTTATTACAATATCTGTGTCTTCTGAATGAATATTTCTGTTTATCAATTTTTCTTCATGTAACTTACCATCACTTGTAAACGGCAAATTTAAGCCTGCAGCAGCAAAACTTGTAATTCCTGTTAACAACCCCATCATTACTATAAATTTTTTCATGGAAATATCTCCTTCATATCTTTTTTTAAATTTTCTTTAGAATTTTTTGTTTTTTTATATTGTTTTATAAACATTATAATAAAATTAAAAATTATAGATATCATAAGAATTCAGTAAAATCTAAATTTAAGAAAAGATGAAGTTCTAACTTCACCTTTTACTTTTTCTATCTTTTTTTATAAAACCTTTCATTTGTTTAACAGCCAGATAAGAATCTATCTGTTGAAGTAGTTCTACTGCTGTTCCTACAAGAATCAGAAGACTTGTTCCACCAATTAATACATGTGTATTAAGAAAATAACCAAACCAGATGTTAGGGAATATTCCTAATAGAGAAAGAAATATGGCACTTCCAAAAGTTACTCTAGTTGCTACTCCTTCCAGATAATCAGCTGTTTCTGCTCCTGCTCTTACTGTAGGTATTGTTCCTCCACTTTGCTTTAAGTCATCTGCCACTTTATCAGGATCAAATGCTATTGTCAAAGTATAAAAGAAAGAAAATACTGTAATCAATATTGCAAATAACAACAGGTACATAGGTCCTTTAGGCTCAAATTGAGATGTTAAAAATGTTTTTAATTTACTGTCTTTCATTAATGAAACCATAAATGGTGGTGCCGCCATCAATACCGATGCAAAGATTATTGGCATTACTCCAGACATGTTTATTTTTAAAGGCAGATATGTTCTTCTTCCAACTGCACTTTGTCCTCCACCAAATCCCAAACTACCTTTTCCTGCATATTGTATAGGAACTCTTCTTTCAGCAAGCTGAACTATTACCATTAAAGTTATGATTACTACAAATAGTACTAACGATAATGTAAACATGACAATACCTATACTATCCTTACCAAGACTTGCCCACATATTATGTAATACTCCTGGTAATCCTGCTACTATGTTCAGGAAAATCAACATAGATGTACCATTTCCGATACCTCTTATTGATATTCTTTCTGAAATCCACATCAGAAATGCTGTTCCACCTGTCATTAATGCGACTGAACTTACTATGAATCTAGGTCCTGGCTCAATAACCATTCCACTTCCCATTAATGCTATTGATATTCCGAATGATTGACCTATTGCTAGAATAATAGTCACATATCTTGTCCATTGGGTAATTTTATCTCTTTCCTTACCCCCTTCTTTTTGCATTTCATCTATTTTAGGAAAAATAACTCCTAAAAGTTGAAACACGATTGATGCGTTAATGTAAGGTATTATTCCCAGTGAAAATATGGAAGCCCTCTCAACGGCTCCACCTGAAAATAAGTTTAGAAATCCAGCTATTGCATTATTCTGAAAATCTTTAAAGAGATCCATATTAATTCCAGGAACAGGGATATGTATTCCAATTCTTGCAATGATAATCATAATCAAGGTAAAAGACACTCTTTTTTCCAATTCGGGTATTTTGAATATTGCTTTTATCCTACTTACTATTGCTTCAGTTAAAGTCAATCTTACCACTACTCCTTATATATGAGAAAAAGCAAGATGTAAATCTTACTTATCCTCATTTTCATTTTTATTATTTCCTGCTTTAGTTGAGTATGACTTAACTTCAAGAATTTCTACACTTCCACCTGCTTTTTCAACAGATTCTTTAGCTGATTTTGAAATTCCGTGTGCTTTTACAGTCAATTTTTTTGTAACTTCAGCATTTCCAATTATTTTAAGTAAGCTTGTAAAATCTTTTTCTTTAACGTATGATTCGATATTTGTTTCTAAATATTCTTTTACAGCTTTTTTCCCTTTTACATTTCTTAATGCTTCATCTGAATATTTAAGTCTGAATTTAGGGTTTTTAATTATTCCATTTTCTACTAATGTTTCTAAGCTTACTACATCTCCATCATTGAATTTTTCAACAATATCAGATAATGTAATAACTACCATATCTTTTTTAAATGGAGAATTTGAGAATCCTCTTTTAGGAACTCTTCTTACAATAGGCATCTGTCCACCTTCAAATATAGGTGAAACATAAGTACCTGATCTTTGTTTCTGACCGTTATGCCCTTTACCTGCTGTCTTTCCCCATCCTGTACCATGACCTCTTCCTACTCTTTTTCTATCTCTTTTAGAGCCATCAGCAGGTCTTAATTCATTAAGATTCATTTATTCTAAACCTCCTCTACTTTAAGTAAATAAGAAACTAATTTTATTTTTCCTTCTATATCTGCTGTTTTATTATGAACAACACTTTGGCTTATCTTTCTTAATCCAAGTGATTTAACAGTAGCGACATGATTAGGCTTTCTTCCATTAATTCCTTTAATAAGTGTTACTTTTACTTTAGACATTAATTTTACCTCCTAACCTATTATCCTAAAATTTCTTCAACTGATTTTCCTCTAAGTCTTGCTACGTCTTCAAGAGAACGTAATTGTTTAAGTCCTTCTAAAGTTGCTCTTGCAACGTTATCTTTAGTTTTTGAACCTCTAATTTTTGTAAGCACGTCTTTTACACCTGCTAACTCTAATAATTCCCTAGTTGCTGAACCAGCGATAACTCCTGTCCCTTTTGAAGCTGGTTTCAATAATACAGACGTTGCATTATATTTACCAATTTGCTCATGCGGTAATGTTCCACCTTTTAATGAAACATTTACTAAGTTTTTCTTAGCATTTGCGATGGCTTTTCTGATTGCATCAGGTACACCGTTAGCTTTTCCTAAACCGATACCTACTTTTCCTTTTTCATCTCCAACAGCTGCTAATACTGAGAACGAAATTCTTCTTCCTCCTTTAACAGTTTTAGAAACTCTGCTTATTCTTAAAAGTCTTTCTTTATATTCACTTTCTCTTTCTCTGTTATCTCTATCTCTAGCCAAAATAAATCCTCCTTATCTTTAGAATTTTAATCCTGCTTCTCTTGCAGCATCTGCCACAGCTTTAACTCTTCCTGTGTACACGTATCCTCCTCTGTCGAATACAACAGCAGTAATCCCTTTATCTAATGCTTTTTTAGCAATTCTTTCTCCTATTTGTTTAGCTGCTTCAATATTTGAACCTTTTTCAATTTTTGCACCTTTTTCAATAGTTGACGCAGAAACTAAAGTATTTCCTGTAGTATCATCAATTACTTGAACAAAGATATTTTGTAAACTTCTATACACAGCAAGTCTAGGTCTTTCAGCAGTTCCAACGATTTTTTTTCTAATACTTCTATGTTTTTTTTGTCTTAATTTATTTCTATCAAGTTTTTTTACCATTAAAATCTACCTCCTATCCTTTCTTACCTTCTTTTCTTCTGATTACTTCATCAGCATACTTAACTCCTTTTCCTTTGTAAGGTTCAGGTGGTCTTTTTGCTCTTATGTTCGCAGCAACTTGTCCAACTAATTGTTTATCAATTCCTTCAACAGTTATTTTAGTGTTTCCTTCAACTTTGAAAGTAATTCCTTCAATAGGCTCTATTTCTACAGGATGAGAATATCCTAGAGCTAAAGTAAGTCCTTTACCACTGGCCTGTACTCTGTATCCTACCCCTACTAATTCCAGTTTAATTTCAAAACCTTGACTTACTCCTGTAACCATATTGTTTAAGTTTGCTCTTGTTGTTCCGTGAAGAGCTCTTATGTTAGGTAAATCATTAGGTCTTTCAAAAGTTATTTCGCTGCCGTCTATATTTACTTTTATTTCACTGCTTAATTCTCTTTCAAGCTGCCCTTTAGGTCCTTTAACAGTAAACTTATTTCCATCTTGTTTAATTTCTACACCTGCAGGTATAGTTATAGGTTTTTTACCTATTCTTGACATAACTTTCCTCCTATTTTATAAAATGCGTAAATTACCACACGTAGCAGAGTACTTCTCCACCAACGCTATGCTTTCTGCATTCCTTGTCTGTAATAACACCTTTAGGTGTTGAGACAATGGCAATTCCTAATCCACCTAATACTTTAGGTAAATTTTCAACAGATGTATATACTCTTCTTCCAGGTTTTGAAATTCTTTTCAATCCTTTTATTACAGCATCTCCATCCATATATTTTAAAGTTACTACTATATCTCTTATATTTCCTTCTTCCTTAATTTCGTAACCAGTTATATATCCTTCATTTTTTAGTATGTTAGCCATACTTTCCTTTATTTTAGAAAACGGTACTTTAACTTCTGTATGTTTAGCCATGTTTCCGTTTCTAATTCTAGTAAGCATATCAGCAATAGGATCTGTTAAATGCATTTATTTCTCCTCCTCTCAAAATTACCAACTTGATTTCTTTACTCCAGGGATAGCTCCCTCTCCCGCTAATTTTCTGAACATTACTCTTGAAATTCCAAATTCTCTCATGAATCCTCTAGGTCTTCCATTTAACTGACATCTGTTTCTCACTCTTGTAGGCGATGCATTTCTTGGTAATTTCGATAATTCTATAATTGCCTCTCTATCACCTGTTTTAGCTCTTGCCTTTAATTCAGCTCTTTTTGCTGCATATTTATCAACTGTTTTTTCTCTTTTTAAATTTCTTTCAACCATTGCTTTTTTAGCCATTTATTAAGTTACACCTCCTTCAAAATACAACCTATTTTGCAAACGGCATTCCGAATGCTTTCAATAATGCTCTTCCTTCTTCATCGTTCTGTGCAGTTGAAACTATAGTAATACCTAATCCTAATGTTTTGTCAACTTTATCAATTTCGATTTCAGGAAACACAATTTGCTCTTTTAATCCCAATGTATAGTTACCTCTACCATCAAATCCTTTTGGCGATACTCCTTCAAAGTCTCTAACTCTTGGTAAAGTTATGCTTATTAGTCTATCAAGAAATTCATACATTCTCTCTTTTCTTAAAGTAACTTTTGCTCCGATTTTCTGTCCTTCTCTTAATTTAAATCCTGCTTCAGATTTTCTTGCCGCTCTTGGTACAGGCTGCTGTCCTGTAATTTGTGCTAATTCTTTTAATGCAGTATCAATTAACTTAGGGTTGCTTACTGCTTCTCCAATCCCCATATTTACTACAATTTTATCTAATTTAGGCACTTGCATAACATTAGAAATATTTAATTCTTTCATCAATGCAGAAACTAATTCTTCTTTATATAATTTTTGTAATCTTGGAATATATTTTTCAGCCACTTAAGTTTTCCTCCTCTCTAAATCCTATATTTCATTACCGGATACTACCGATACTCTTACCTTTTTGTTATCTTTTATTTCAAATCTTACTCTTGTTCCCTTTTTTGCACTTTCATCCCAAAGCATAACTTTAGAAGAGAAAATTGGCATTTCTTTTTCTACAACTTCGCCTTGTGGGTTCATTGCATTAGGTTTAACATGTCTTTTTTGTATATTAACACCTTCAACTATGATTTTTCCTGTCTTAGGGAATACTTTTAACACTTTTCCGACTTTTCCTTTATCTCCTGTTTGTCCTTCACCTTTATCATTTCTTGACAAATCCTTTGATCTACCGCTAATTACAACAACTGTATCTCCAGTTTTTACATGTAATTTGTTAGGTACTGATTTAACTCTTGGTTTAGCCACGCGTAAACCCTCCTTCCTATAATAACTATAATACTTCTGGTGCCAGAGATACTATTTTCATAAAGTTTTTTGCCCTCAATTCTCTTGCTACAGGTCCAAAAATTCTCGTACCTCTTACTTCTAATGCTGAGTTTAATATTACTGCCGCATTATCATCAAATTTTATATATGATCCGTCTGCTCTTTTTAATTCTTTTCTAGTTCTTACTACTACAGCTTTAACAACGTCACCTTTTTTTACGTTTCCATTCGGTATAGCTTCCTTAACAGACGCTACAACTATATCTCCTATTTTCCCGAATCTTCTTCTTGATCCACCTAATACTCTGATTACCATTATTTTCTTTGCTCCGGTATTATCAGCAACATTAAGCATAGTCTGTTGTTGAACCATTTAAAATTTCCTCCTCTCAAATTTACTGAAAACTATTTCGCTTTTTCTAAAATAGTTACAACTCTCCATCTTTTTTCTCTACTTAACGGTCTTGTTTCCATTATTTGAACTTTATCTCCAACACCGCATTCGTTCTTTTCATCATGAGCTTTATATTTTTTTGAAGTTTTTACTCTTTTCTTATAAAGTTTATGCAGTTTCATTGTTTCTTCAAGAACAACTACAGTCTTATCCATTTTATCAGAAACAACAATACCTTCTCTTACTTTTCTTTCGTTTCTTTTATTTTCCACTGACGAATCCTCCTATTTTACAGTCTTTGTTTTCTCAGTTATAATTGTTTTTATTCTAGCAACATCTCTTTTCACTTCTCTTATTTTTGCAGTGTTTATAGGAGTGTCCTGTAATTTTGCTAGATTCTGAAATTTTAAATTGAACAATTCCTGTTTTAATTCTTTAACTTTTTCATTCAATTCTTCTAATGATAATTCTCTAATTTCATTTGCTGTCATTACTTATCACCACCCACTTCTTCTCTTTTTACAAATCTGACTTTGATAGGTAGTTTATGTCCAGCTTTTCTTAATGCTTCTTTGGCTTTCTCTTCTGATACTCCACCAACTTCAAACATTATTTTATTCTTTTTAACTACTGCTACCCAACCTTCTGCATTACCTTTACCTTTACCCATTCTTGTTCCTTCAGGTCTTTTTGTATAAGGTTTATCAGGGAATATTCTTATCCAGATTTTTCCTTCCCTTTTAAATGTTCTATTAATTGTAATTCTGCATGCTTCTATTTGTCTTGATGTTATCCATCCAAATTCTTTAGCGGCAAGTCCAAATTCTCCAAAATCTACTTTGTTTCCTTTAGTTGCTATACCACCCATTTTTCCTCTGAACTGTTTTCTGTATTTCGTTCTTTTAGGTATTAACATTACTCATTTCCTCCTTCCTTTTTATTAGAAAGAACTTCACCATTGAATATCCATACCTTTAATCCTAATGCACCATATGTAGTAAATGCAGTTGCAGTTGCATAATCAACATCCGCTCTTAAAGTATGTAATGGTACTCTTCCTGAAAGTGTCCATTCACTTCTTGCTATTTCGGCACCGTTTAATCTTCCCGATACCATTACTTTAATTCCTTTTACTCCTGCTTTTTCAGCTCTTTGAATAGCCTGTTGAACTGCTCTCTTATAAGCAACCCTTTTTTCAATAGCTGTTGCAATACTTTCAGCAACTAACTGGGCATCTTTATTAGGATTTTTAATCTCCTGTACTTTAACCTGTATCTTCTTATTTGTCAATTTTTCAAGATTTATTTTTAAAGCTTCTATTTCCTGCCCTTTTCTTCCTATTAAAATTCCTGCTTTTCCTGTTTCTATTATGATAGTTATATCAGTAGGAGATGTTCTTTCAATTTGAATAGTTGAAACTCCTGCATGATAGTAGTTTTTCTTGATGTATTCTCTTATTTTTATATCTTCATGAAAATTATTTAAGTATTCTTTTCCTTCGGCGAACCATTTTGAATCCCATGTTTTAGTGATTCCTATTCTTATACCTCTAGGATCGACTTTTTGTCCCACAGACTTACCTCCTTATACTTTATTAATTAGTTTCTTTCATCAACTTCTACAGTGATGTGAGCTGTCGGTTTTCTTATTACATCCGCTCTTCCCATTGCTCTAGGGCTTATTCTTTTTAATACCGGTCCTTTGTCTATTAATATTTTTGAAATGAATAGTTTATCAGGATCCATGTTATTGTTATGCTCAGCATTTGCTATTGCTGATCTTAATGTTTTTTCTATAAATTTTGCTGCTTTTTTATTTGTAAATCTCAATATATTTAAGGCCTGTAAAGCATTTTTTCCTCTAACTACATCAGCTACAAGTCTTGCTTTTTGAGGACTTAATCTTTGATAACGTAATTTAGCTACAACTGCCATTAAAGCTCTCCTTTCACTTACATATTTATATTGGGCATTTCCCTATTAATAATATCTATTATTTTCTTTTTGCATCTTTTTTAGCATCTTTTCCATGTCCATAGAAAGTTCTTGTTGGAGCAAATTCTCCCAACTTGTGTCCTACCATTTCCTCAGTTACATATACAGGTATATGTTTTTTACCGTTATATACTGCGAAAGTATGTCCGATAAATTGAGGGAATATAGTAGATCTTCTAGACCAAGTCTTGATAACTTGCTTTTTTTCTCCCATTGTTTCAACTTTTTTCAGTAAGTGAGCATCAACAAAAGGTCCTTTTTTTAATGAACGAGCCATTCTTTCCTCCTTATTTACATTAAATTGATTGAGTTCATGTCAGCCTTACACATCTTAATATTACTATTAAAGATGTGTCAAGCAACATTACTATATTCATATATTTTTTTAGTCTTTAAACTATTTCTTTCTTTTTCTGACAATGAATTTGTCACTAAGTTTTTTACCTCTAGTTTTCTTACCAAGAGTAGGTTTCCCCCAAGGAGTAACTGGTGATTTTCTTCCTATTGGAGATCTTCCTTCTCCTCCTCCATGTGGGTGATCTACAGGGTTCATTACAGATCCTCTTACGTGAGGTTTTCTACCTAAATGTCTGTTTCTTCCTGCTTTACCTAATGATACAAGTGAATGTTCAGAATTTCCTACTACTCCTATTGTCGCCATACATTCTCTATGTATAAGTCTTAACTCTCCTGAAGGAAGTTCAACGTGACAGTAAGTCCCTTCTTTTGCAACAAGTCTTGCAGATGTTCCTGCAGATCTTGCCAACTGTCCACCTTTACCTGGCATCAGCTCCACATTATGTATAACTGTACCTATTGGTAAATCTTTTAATTTTAAAGCATTTCCAGGTTTAATTTCAGCAGTATCTCCTGCTAAAACCACATCACCTTTTTTTAATCCATTTGGTGCTAAAATATATCTTTTTTCTCCATCAACATAATGTAATAATGCGATATTAGCTGTTCTGTTAGGATCGTATTCAATAGTTGCAACTTTTGCAGGAATACCTATTTTATTTCTTTTCCAGTCAATTATTCTATATAATCTCTTATGACCTTTATGTCTGTTTCTTCCTGTTCTATGTCCATAATTATCAATCCCGTAAGATGATCCAAGAGGTTCAGTTAGAGATTTTTCAGGTCTAACTTTATCTAATTCAGTATTAACTAATATCGACATATGCCTTGTCCCACTAGTTATCGGTTTTAATTTTTTAATTGGCATAACTTTTTTACCTCCACTTCTGTTTATTCTTTTTTTAATCACGTTTGTATATTATATCATTTTTTTATGATAATTCCTATACAAATCACATATAAAAACTTCTTCTATTATATATTTTTTATATGTTTGACAGCTTTATCGATTACCCTTCGTATGCTGCTATTTTTTCTCCATCTTTTAATTTTACCATGGCTTTTTTCAATGCAGATGTTTTATACATTGACATTCTAAATCTTTTTGCCTTAGGTTTTATATTTAATGTATTAACGCTTTCAACTTTTACGTTAAATAATTTTTCTACTGCTTCTCTTATTTGAATTTTATTCGCTTTTCTATCTACGATAAAAACATATTCATTATTTTCATTAGCCAGATTTCTTGCTTTTTCAGTAGCAACTGGTTTCTTAATTATATCAGTAATATGCATTATGCCAGCACCTCCTCAATAGCTGCAAGAGCTTCTTTAGTAAGGATTACTTTATCCTGTTTTATTAGCCAGAAAATTCTTAATTCTCTTGGATCTAAAACAAATGTTTTTTCGATATTTCTTACTGACATGTATAAGTTATAATCCTTATCTTCAGTAAAATCATTTACAACAAATAATTGCTTCTGATCTGCAAAATTTAAAGCTTTTGCAAAGTTAACAAATGTTTTTGTTTTAGGTGTTTCTAATGCGAAATCATCTAGAACTATTAAGTTTCCTTCATTAATTTTAGTTGCTAATGCAGATCTTAAAGCTAGTTTTCTAACTTTTTTATTTACTTTTTTAACATAATCTCTAGGTTTAGGACCATGAACTACTCCTCCACCTACCATGTGTGGTGCTCTTGTAGATCCTTGTCTTGCTCTTCCTGTTCCTTTTTGTCTGAAAGGTTTTCTTCCTCCACCTCTCACTTCAGCTCTTGTTTTAGTAGATGCTGTACCTTGTCTTAATTCAGCCAACTCAGCAACTAAAACTTCGTGCATTACATTCTTATTTGGTTCAATTCCAAATATTTCATTATTTACTTCAACAGTTCCTGCTTGTGAACCGTCTAATTTATATATATTTAAAACTGGCATTTTATCCTCCTCTCTTTCCTACTAGTACTTCTTAACCGATTTTTTAATGATTAGATACCCGTTTTTAGGTCCTGGAACTGCTCCTTTTACTAATAAAAGGTTATTTTCTGCATCATATTTAACTAACTTAAGGTTTTGAACTGTTACTTGCTCATTCCCAAGTCTTCCTGCCATTTTCTTACCTTTTGGAACGTTACTGTTTGATGCGGCACCTCCTGCGTTAGATCCTCCAAGTCTGTGATTTCTTGAAACCCCGTGAGATGCTCTGTTTCCTCCAAAGTTATGTCTTTTCATAACTCCAGCAGTTCCTTTTCCTTTTGATGTTCCTGAAATATCAACAAATTCAATTCCTTCAAATACATCAACTTTAATTTCCTGTCCTAATTCAAATGCAGCTAAGTCTTCTACTTTAAATTCCTTTAAGAATCTTTTAGGAGTTACCCCTGCTTTTTTAAATAATCCCATTTCAGGTTTTATTGTATTTTTTTCTTTTTTATCATCATAAGCTAATGTTACAGCATTATAACCATCTTTTTCATCTGATTTCTTTTGAACAACAAAGTTTGGTCCAGCTTCAATAACTGTAACTGGTACTAAAGTTTCATTCTCAAATATTTGAGTCATTCCAATTTTTTTACCTAATATCATTTATTTATCCTCCTTAATATATTGGTTAATACAATCTTTCAATGAACTTTTTCATTGAAAAGATTGTACTAACATGTATTAAGCCTATAATTGCTTAATTTCTATTCCTACACCTGATGGTAAGCTTAATGAGCTTAATGCTCCTATAATTTGCTGACTGGAATTTTTTATTTCCACAAATCTTCTATGTATTCTCATTTCAAATTGTTCTCTTGAATCCTTATTTACGTGTACAGATCTTAGAACAGTATACTTTTTAGTTTTAGTTGGTAATGGAAGCGGTCCTGCTACTTCTGAACCGTTTTTCTTTACTACTTCAGCTATTTTTTTTGCAGACTGATCTAATAATTTATGATCGTAAGATTGAAGATATATTCTTATTTTATCCAAAGTACTTCCTCCTATTTTTATTTCATCTACTATTTAACGATAGTTGCAACAACTCCAGAAGCTACCGTTCTTCCACCTTCTCTTATCGCAAATCTTAATCCTTCTTCCATTGCGATTGGGTGTATAAGTTGTACTGACATTTCTATATTATCTCCAGGCATTACCATTTCTACTCCATCAGGAAGGTTTACTTCTCCTGTTATGTCTGTAGTTCTGAAGTAGAACTGTGGCTTATATCCTGTAAAGAATGGTGTATGTCTTCCTCCTTCATCCTTTGTCAATACGTATACTTCTGACTTGAATGATGTATGTGGACTTACTGATCCTGGTTTTGCAAGTACTTGTCCTCTTTCTACTTCTTCCTTCTTAGTTCCTCTTAACAGTGCTCCAATGTTGTCTCCTGCCTGTCCTGAATCAAGAAGCTTTCTGAACATTTCTACTCCTGTTACTGTTGTCTTTGCTGTAGGTTTGATTCCAACTATTTCCACTTCTTCCCCTACGTTTACTACTCCTCTTTCTACTCTTCCTGTTACAACTGTTCCTCTTCCTGTTATTGTGAACACGTCTTCTATTGGCATCAGGAATGCTTGGTCTACCGGTCTTTCAGGTGTTGGTATATAGCTATCTACTGCTTCCATAAGTTCCATTATTCTATCTTCCCATTGTCCTTCTCCGTTTAATGCTCCTAAAGCTGATCCTTTTATTATAGGTATGTCATCTCCAGGGAATGAGTATTCTGTAAGAAGTTCTCTTACTTCCATTTCTACTAATTCTAATAATTCTTCATCGTCAACCATGTCAACTTTGTTTAAGAACACTACGATGTAAGGAACTCCAACCTGTCTTGCAAGAAGGATGTGTTCTCTTGTCTGTGGCATAGGTCCGTCAGCCGCTGATACTACCAGTATAGCTCCATCCATCTGAGCCGCTCCTGTAATCATGTTCTTTACATAATCCGCATGGCCCGGACAGTCAACGTGTGCATAGTGTCTGTTTGCAGTTTGATACTCGATATGGGCAGTGTTAATTGTTATCCCTCTTTCTCTTTCTTCAGGTGCCTGATCTATGTTCTCAAAATCTACTTTTTCTGCCAGACCTTTGTCTGAAAGTACTTTTGATATAGCCGCTGTAAGTGTTGTCTTACCGTGGTCTACGTGTCCTATCGTTCCAATGTTTACGTGTGGTTTACTTCTCTCAAATTTAGCTTTTGCCATTTCTTTTTTCCTCCATAGTTATATATTTTATCTGTCTGTAATTTTAAATTTATTATTTTCCTTGTCTTTCAGCTATTACTTGCTGAGCTATATTGTTAGGAACTTGTACATATTTTTCAAATTCCATTGAGTATGATGCTCTTCCTTGAGTTTTAGATCTCAAATCAGTTGCATAACCGAACATTTGAGCCAAAGGTACTTGAGCATTTATTATCTTTGCATTGTTTCTGTCTGTCATTCCTGAAACTTGTCCTCTTCTTGAGTTTAAATCTCCAATAACATCTCCCATGTATTCTTCAGGTGTTGTTACTTCCACTTTGAAGATAGGTTCAAGCAGTATTGGATTTGCAGCTCTCATAGCTTTTTTGATTGCCATTGATCCTGCTATTTTAAACGCCATTTCTGATGAATCGACTTCATGGTAAGATCCATCATACAATGTTACTTTTATATCCTGTACAGGGTATCCTGCAACTACTCCGGCTTCCAATGCTTCCTGAATTCCTTTATCTACAGCAGGAATATATTCTCTAGGAATTGCCCCTCCTGTAATTTGGTTAACAAATTCATATCCTTTGTCAGGATTTGCTTCAACTTTAATCTTAACGTGTCCGTATTGTCCTCTTCCTCCAGACTGCTTAGCATACTTTTCCTCAACATCTGATGCGCCGTTGATCGTTTCTCTGTATGCAACCTGAGGTTTACCTACATTAGCTTCAACCTTAAATTCTCTTTTCATTCTGTCTACTATGATTTCCAAATGTAATTCTCCCATTCCTGAAATCAGAGTTTGTCCAGTTTCCTGGTTTGAAGTTACTTTAAATGTTGGATCTTCTTCAGCAAGTTTTGCCAATGCAGTCCCCATTTTTTCCTGATCCGCTTTTGTTTTTGGCTCAACAGCTATCTGAATAACTGTATCCGGGAATTCCATTTTTTCAAGTATTATTGGTTTACTTTCATCACAAAGAGTATCTCCTGTAGTTGTTTCCTTCAGCCCTACTGCTGCTGCAATGTCTCCTGAATAAACTATATCAAGTTCTTCTCTTTTGTTTGCGTGCATTTGAAGCAATCTTCCCATTCTTTCTTTCTTACCTTTTGTAGAGTTCAATACATATGAACCTTTATTTAAAACTCCTGAGTAAACTCTGAAGAATGATAATCTTCCTACAAATGGATCTGTTAAAATTTTGAAAGCCAATGCTGAGAAAGCTTCTTCATCTGAAGGCTGTCTTTCCATTGGTTCTTCAGTTTTAGGATCTATTCCTTTTACCGCTCCTACATCTAAAGGTGATGGCATGTATGCAACAACTGCATCAAGAAGAGGCTGAATCCCTTTATTCTTAAACGCTGTACCGCACAATACAGGAACAATTATTCCACTTATTGTAGCAGTTCTTATTGCTCTTTTTATTTCTTCTTCTGTAATCTCTTCTCCACCAAAGTATTTTTCCATTAATTCATCATCAGTTTCAACAACAGATTCAAGCATGTGTTCTCTTGCAGCTTGCGCTTCTTCAAGTAATTCAGCTCTTACATCTGCTACATCGTAATCTGCTCCCATTGTCTCATCTTTAAACAAATATTCCTTCATTGTTATCAAATCTATAATACCTTCAAAAGCATCTTCAGCGCCTATTGGTAATTGTATAGGAACTCCATTCCCACCCAATTTTTCTTTAATATCACTTACACACATATTAAAGTCTGCTCCAACTCTGTCCATTTTATTTAAAAATGCCATTCTTGGTACTTCATACTTATCAGCCTGTCTCCAGACAGTTTCAGATTGCGGTTGAACTCCATCAACTGCTGAGAACACAGCAACTGCTCCGTCCAGTACTCTTAACGATCTTTCAACTTCAACTGTAAAGTCAACGTGCCCTGGTGTATCTATTATATTTATTCTGTTACCATTCCAAAATGCAGTTGTTGCTGCAGATGTAATAGTAATCCCTCTTTCCTGTTCCTGTTCCATGTAATCCATCGTAGCGGCTCCTTCGTGAACCTCTCCGATTTTATGATTTACTCCTGTGTAGAATAGTATTCTTTCAGTAGTTGTTGTTTTTCCGGCATCTATATGTGCCATGATACCGATGTTTCTAGTATCTTTCAAAGCAACTTTTCTTGACATTCCTTTTTTTCCTCCTTCTCAATTCAAAAACTTACTGTCAACGTTAAATAAATTACCATTTATAATGCGCAAACGCTCTGTTAGCTTCTGCCATTTTATATGTGTCATCTTTCTTTTTAACTGATCCACCTTCGTTGTTTGCCGCAGCAATCAGCTCTTTTTTCAGTTTGTTTATCATTCCGTATTCTTTTCTTTCTCTTGTGTATCTTACAAGCCATCTTATAGCCAGCGCCTGCTGTCTTTCTTTTCTAACTTCAACCGGCACCTGGTAAGTAGCCCCTCCGATTCTTCTCGATCTAACTTCAAGCTGAGGTCTTACATTTTCCATTGCTCTTCTGAAAACTTCGATTCCTTCTTCCTGAGTTTCTTCCTTAATTTGATTTAATGCTGTATAGAAAATATTTTCAGCTATCGATTTCTTTCCATCTTTCATTAATCCGTTTATGAATTTAGTTACTACTTTATCATTATATTGAGAATCAGGTAAAACATCTCTTTTCTCTGCTTTTCTTCTTCTTGACACTATTTGTCCTCCTTACTTTTTAAAAATTTTAGTTTGCACTTGCTGCCGCAGGTTTTTTAGTTCCATATCTTGATCTAGCCTGTTTTCTGTTAACAACTCCAGCTGTATCTAAAGCTCCTCTGATTATTTTATATCTAACCCCAGGCAAATCTTTTGTTCTTCCTCCTCTTATAAGAACTATACTATGTTCCTGTAAGTTGTGCCCGATTCCAGGAATGTAAGCTGTAACTTCAATTCCGTTTACTAATTTAACCCTTGCTACCTTTCTTAAGGCTGAGTTTGGTTTTTTAGGTGTAGTAGTGTATACTCTTACACATACTCCTCTTTTTTGTGGGTTACCTTTCAATGCAGGTGATTTTTTCTTTTTTTCAGATGTGCTTCTACCAAATCTTACTAACTGATTAATAGTAGGCATGTTTCCTCCTTCCAATTTTTCGAATTATGATTTTCTGTGTTATTTTTTATAAACTAAAACTTTTAAAAAGCTCATTTGCTTCAGCCTGTATCTTGAATTCAGACACACTGCATATCCATTTCAGATATAGCGGCTTACTCTAAATTCACTCTAAAAAATATGTAACAATGTTACATATTTTTCTGCACTTAGTTTATGAGTTATAACTTGTCTATTTTATAATATTTAAGCCCTTATGTCAAGGGCTTTGTAATATTTACCGAAAAATAGAGTTATATTTTTTATATATATTTTATATC